>NZ_JAKEUW010000034.1:0-54722 GCF_022398115.1 Vibrio sp. Isolate22
AGTATTGGAAAGAGCGGTATGGATACCACAAGCGTTCACTCTCAGAAACAGCGATGTATCGAGTTAAACAGTTGCTAGGAGGGAAACTGAGCTTAAGAAATTACAATGCCCAGGTGGGTGAAACTTACGCGATGATAAAAGCGTTGAACAAGCTTACTAGGTTAGGTATGCCTAAAACTTGTCGTATTGACTAAGAAATACGCGAAACGGGTTGGCTCTATATCTAAATTTAATTACGCAACAAAGCCGATATAAAGGACTGACTAGCGGCACATTGAGCTTGAGATGTTATAACGCTCAAGTTGGTGAGGCGTTAGCAAACGTCAAAGCAATGAACAAAGTTCTAGGACTAGGTATGCCTATTAGAAACTAACAGGTAAGTTCCGTAGGATAGATACGTCCTTTAGCTGATTTGATCAACAACGCCATATTGAAGTGATACAGCAACAATTGCCGTAAGTACCGTTGCAAGTAAAAACATCCCGCCAACGGTCACCCGTAATGAGATTTTTGTGTTTGTCATTATTCTATCCTTGAATAACCACTAGCTTAGAAATGTAACACGCTAGCAATATCTCTATTATTACTACGCGACCCCACCTCTATCAACACATTATTCTATATATTAATTAAGATATCCCTATATCCCTCTCTACGTCGCAATATTCTTGAATTTAAATGACAGTTAACAATATAAATCAACATGTAATTACCACAATTAAATTAATGGCATTCGTTTTCATAAAATAGAAAGACCTCACGCCTTTGTCATTACAGCTATTATATTATTTACTTTATGCTATAAATTTAGATATAAAACATTAACATTTAGTCAGTTCGTTAGTATTGACATGAACTTATGTCGAGACACCTTCGAGCATTATCAGGCGAGCCTATGACGGATAATTTCTCCCCTTCTGCCAGTACCATTGTGGCAAAAGATTCTAAAAGCAATGAGCATGCAGTCAGCGAGTTGACTATTTCTGAGTATTTATCGAAGCCGTTTAAAATAGAATTAACGCTCATATCTAAAAGCTTTGTTATTGACGACCAGCTTGGACAAAACCTCGCGGTTACACGATTTGTCAATGATACCGATAACTTAACCGCTACCCGAGTGTTCAACGGTATTGTTACGCAAGTTCAGCTGTTGGGTATGGACAGCAACCTGCAATATTCAAGTTACCGCGTCACTCTTAGGCCTTGGTTCTGGTTGCTAAAACACACCCACTCATTTCGTGTATATCAAAGCCAATCAACCAAAGACATCGTTTCAGATGTATTAACGCAAGCGGGCTTTAGCGGATCCTTTAAAACAGGAACCATGCCCTCTTCTAAACGAGAATATTGTGTCCAATACAATGAAAGTGACTTCGACTTTGTCAGTCGTTTACTAGCGGAAGAAGGCGTTCATTACTTTTTCCAACACAGCGATTCTGATCACTTGATGATGCTCCAAGACGCACAAAGTCCATTTCAAAAATCAGATGCCAGTAAAATGGATATGATTGAGACGCCTTCTGGAAGTAATCCTCTAATAGATAAGTGGATGCCGCAAGGTCAGTTTCATGGTGCAAGTATCGAGCTCACTGCTTATGACTACTCACAAAGCAAACTGGTGAGTAGTAAAGAGAAGAAATCGAGTCACAAGATCGCGAACAACACCAAATTAACCAAACAATACTATCCAAGCCTTGGTATTACCGGTGGAATGGAAGACCTTGCCAGCAACCTAGTCAAACGACGTATTGAACAACTAGAGCAAAGCTATCAAACCGTCCACGCAGAAGCACAGCATGATTCATTCGAACTAGGCACTTGGTTTTCATTGTCGTCACACCTAGATAAGTCTCAGCTTGGCGACTATCTCGTTACTGAGCTCCGTATTAATTACAACAGTGACAACCATTGTGAAACAAACCTCTCACTGTTCGACACTTCAATTCCAAATTACCCGACGCCGAGAGATAAAGCCAAAATACACGGTTTACAAAGCGCTGTAGTTGCAGGAAGCACCGCTGGTGAGATTAACCAAGATGACCAAGGTCGAGTTCGAATCCAGTTTCATTGGGATACTGAAGCTTCAGGTGACAAAACCAGTTGCTATGTCCGTGTCGCTCAAATGATGGCAGGCAGCGGCTATGGTGCACAGTTTATTCCTCGAGTAGGACAAGAAGTCTTAGTGAGCTTTATCGATGGCGATCCAGACCAACCTATCATCACAGGCAGTGTCTATAACAGTAAAAATCCACCGCCTTATAAAGAAGCAAACTCAACCAAAACAGGTATCAGCACTAAGCTAAGTGGATTAGCCAATGAGCTCTATTTTGATGACAAGAAAGACAATGAGCTCATGTACATGCATGCCACCAAAGATTTCACCAAGGAAGTAGAAAACAACCTAACGGAAACCATCAAAGGTGAATTGCTTCAGAAGACGACCAAACAAGTGACAGTCTCTACAGAGGACAACTACACACTGACTTCAGACAAAGCGATCAGTGAAAAAGGCAAATCCATCTCGTTAGAAGCCGATGACAAAATTGAGCTAACCGTTGGATCAAGCAAAATTACCATGTCTTCCTCTTCGATTAGCATTGAAGCCAGCAACATTGATATCAAAGCTAGCAGCGCACTCAACCTTGAAGGGATGAACGTGACCAGCAAAGCAACATCAGCGAACAAAATATCTGGCGTAACCACAGCCCTCGAAGCGACAAGCTCTAACAGTATCAAAGGCCTCAGCGTGGCGATTAAAGCAGATACTACCCTTTCCGCTGAGGGCTCACTGAGTGCCGAGTTTAAATCCGGCTTAAAAGGCACATTCGATGGTGGTGTTATGGGCGAGCTAAAAGGTGCGATAGTTAAGGTGAATTAGCAGATTCAAGTCGCTAACACTTAAAACGGACCACAGCACAAATTTAGGTAGAACGAAAACATGTATAAAAAGATTCCGTATCAGACAGGCCGGCAGTTACTCGACAGGTTCTCTAGCTCAGACGAAGCTCAAGCCCTGATCGATGAAGATCTCAGCATCAACGACTCCATTGAAGCTCTGTTAGAGAACGAACTTTACTTCGACTTAGTTCAACTTCTTGCTCACGGGCTTCCCGTTCGTGAGGCTATTTGGTGGGGAGCGCATACACTCGATGCAAGAAATGACGTGTGGTCTACCATGCAAAAGCAATGTATCTCTACAGCAAAAGCGTGGGTCAAATCACCATCAGAAGAGCAAAGGCGCAAGAGTGAACTATTCTCAAACAAGCTCAATTTAAATTGTGGCCCATCCTGGCTGGCGCAAGCGGTATTTTGGAACGGGTCTGGCAGTATTGTTGCACCAGATTTGCCAACGGTTCTCCCAGATCCTTTTCTATACTCTAAGGCGGTAGCCGGCGCGATTAACCACTCGGCAGCGTTACCAAATTGGGACAAAACAGACGAGTACTACAAAAAATCCATCGGTATAGCACTTGAGCTTGCCAAGGGAAGCAAAGCATAGGAGTGACCGATGACTTTAGCCGCACGACTAACCGACATGCATGTATGCCCAATGCAAACACCTGCTGTCCCCCCTATCCCGCATGTTGGCGGTCCAATCAGTGGCCCCGGGGTTCCGACTGTTCTGATTGGTAATATGCCCGCAGCAACACTTGGCGACATGTGCGTCTGTGTTGGTCCTCCTGATAGCATCATCAAAGGCAGCGCGACAGTTCTCATTATGAGCAAACCTGCCGCTCGTATGGGCGATACTACAAGCCACGGTGGCACTATTGTCTTGGGTATGCCAACAGTGATGATTGGAGGCTAAACACCTTACATTTCATAGGGTTTCACAAAACCGTGACATCGGTCCACTTTTTTTAGATGAAGTTCCAAGTTTTAAGTAAATATCTATTTTACATGAGACTTTTCACAAAAAAGCTCTAGAATTAATAAATGTTAACAAGTGTTTACGAAACATAAGGGATATGTATCAAATGTGACACTTTGTGCGATCGGAATAACAAATAGATTTTTTACAGGATGTATATGACAGAAATCGCCGACCTACTTGTTCCAATCTCGGATGATGCGCCCTCTGGCTCTTATTTGAAATTAGATCGAAGTGCCTATCGCAGCTTAAGAAACGTTTACAATAGCGCTCAGTCGTCATTTCGACAGTTAGTTGAGAC
This sequence comes from Vibrio sp. Isolate22, assembly GCF_022398115.1. Classification (NCBI taxonomy): domain Bacteria; kingdom Pseudomonadati; phylum Pseudomonadota; class Gammaproteobacteria; order Vibrionales; family Vibrionaceae; genus Vibrio; species Vibrio sp. Isolate22. The sequence goes on from NZ_JAKEUW010000034.1 coordinate 4,173, forward strand.
GCCTGATGCATCCTCAGATCCAGCCTTGGTTGACGCCAACACGGATAACTGGGCTGAGCTACGAAAAGTCTCAGAAGAAACACTCATTTCTCAGTCGAAAGACTTGGAAATATTAGGCTGGTATATTACCAGTCAGCTTTTTACTCCTAGCCCATTCGAAAACCTTGCTAATACTCTTCCTGCTTTAAACCAATTTATCGACCAATTCTGGGGTACGCTAAACCCGATGCCACCAGAAGCTAAGCTAAAAGCTTCAGATGAGGCTGGAAAAGCAAAAGAGATTGCAGAATTCAGAACCAAGCCCTTACTTCAACTCGTTGGTGAGTCCGTTGATACAAGCTCTGTTTATGTACCCTTTCAAATGCTCGACTTCTGTGCCGGCGTTACCTATGGCGATTACTTGATTGCTGAACGTAAAGGCAACATAAACGAACTGAAAGCATCCGCTTTAGGCGCATTTGACCAAAGCATTTCTGAAACGCTTTTTCAACTGGCAAGTATCTACAACGAACTAGAACTGGTAGAGAAAAACTTGGCGGAAAAATGCCAAGCAGTAGGTGCAACCCTAATCAGTTTTAACTTTATCAAGACTAACGTTCGTGACCTCATCAAGGCGATACACTTTCTAGTGGGTGAAAAATTCACACCTTGGCCTTTAGATGACGATTTCCATGTGCTCGAAGCCTCGTCAGAAGTCGCAGTAGAAAACGATTCGATACCTGCGGCATTAGAACAAAGTGATGTGGCCCCTACTGACGCTAATTCAGCGACAATAGTCAGCCAAGATTTCGGGCAAGCAGCCCAAACAAGCCAAGCACAATCTCGTGCGTCAAATGTTCAGTTAACTCAGAATCAAGTTCAAGCTGTCGTTCAGAACGTATCGAGCATCAACGGTATTGTGAATCGTGATCATGCCTTCCAAGAGATTAGAAAGATCGCCGAATACTTTAAAGAGACTGAACCTCATAGCCCTATCGCATTCTTACTCGAGCGCTCTATTCGTTGGGGATATATGAGCTTTCCTGAGTTGCTCCAAGAGATGATTGGCAATGAACAAAATGTGATTGCCCAAATCAATCAAATGACCGGAATGGACAACCTAGACAAGATGGATTTGTCAGGTAAATCGGTTCCTGTAATGACTTCTGCTCCGGAGGCAACTCCGCCAGCAAAACCGACTATTGAAGAGCCAGCGAATGTAACGTCAGTTCCCGATAGTTCAAATAGCACCACAGATACAAACCAAACATCTGAATCTACTTCCGACTCATCATCGAGCAGCCTGCAAGATTTTGAGTGGTAAAGCACATTAATGCGTCAGCAAGGAGAAAGTAATGGCTTCTATTTTTATGAGAATTGATGGTACGACACCAAAAGGTGCAGCAACCGTAGAAAAAATCGGCGGCAAAGATGGTTTCTTTGCTCTTGATAGTATTTCTTGGAGTGCTGTTCGTGGTGTTGGTATCGATGTAGGTAATGCGAACAATGCGGACCAAGGTATGGTTGCTCTTGGTGAAGTCAACATGACTCGTGGCTGTGATGGTGCAACACCACATCTAACCACATTCTTATACGCGCCAGGTCCAGAAGGTCGCACTGTTGAAATCGTGATGACAAAACCAAACCGTGAAGGTTCTGGTGCTGATCCATACCTCATTCTAACGCTGAAAATGGCTCGTATGTCTAGCTATAACATGTCAGGTACTGACGGTTCCCTTCCGAGCGAATCTTTCAGCTTAACCTACACCGAGATTTCTAAGGCTTACTACATTGAAGCAGACGGCGGTAAGATCGAGAAAGGCCCTGAGGTTGGCTTCGATGCTACTACAGCTAAAGTCACTTCGACTGCTAAGTAATTAAACAAGGAGAGTTACCGTGGCACTAAATTCCCAACATAAACGCGTAAGTAAGAACCGCGTAAGTATTACCTATGACGTTGAGACTAATGGCGCTGTAGAAACCAAAGAGCTCCCTTTTGTTGTTGGGGTTATTGGTGACTACTCAGGCCATAAACAAGACAAAGAAGAAGTGGAAGATCGTACCTTCTACAACGTTGATAAAGACAACTTCGACACAGTAATGAAGCGCGTTGGCCCTGAACTATCCCTAAAAGTAGATAACGTACTTGCTGGCGATGACAGCCAATTTGAAGCGAACCTTAAGTTCGATTCAATGAAAGACTTCGAACCTGAAGCGATCATCGAACAGGTTGAACCGCTTAAGAAACTTGTCGAAACCCGCAATCAACTGAAGGTACTTCTTTCTAAAGCCGATCGTTCTCGTGACCTAGAGAAACTGCTGAAAGAAGTTCTACAAAGTGCAGATACGATCAATGCTCTTTCTGATGAGCTTGGCATTAAAGAAGAAGGAGCTGAGTAATGAGTACTGAAACTGAAAATCAAGCGCAACCGGAAGCTGCTGAAGGCTCACTGAGCTTTCTAGACCGTGCGATTGAAGCTACCACTCAAACTCCCGCAGACACCACCAAAGAGCTGTTTTCTGTTCTAACAGAGCAGGCGCTTTCAGGCACAGTGACGTGGGATAAAAACGTTACAAAAACCATCGAAAACGCGATTTCAGAGATTGATAAAAAGCTATCCAAGCAACTGTCTGAAGTCATGCAACAAAAAGATCTGCAAAAACTAGAAGGCTCTTGGCGTGGCCTACAAAAGCTGGTTAAAGAGAGCGAGCTTGGCCGTGATCTGAAAATCAAAATGGTCGATTTCACGCAAGAAGAGCTGCTTGATCAATTTGAAGATGCACCTGCAATTGACCGTAGCCCACTATTTAACGCCGTTTACCAAGGTGAATTTGGTACAGCCGGCGGTGAACCTTACGGAACCTTCATTGGTGACTACGAGTTCAGCGCAAAAGATGAAGATGTTGCACTGCTTCGTTACATGGGCGAAGTTGCTGCTGCCTGTCACGCTCCATTCGTTGCTGCTGCAAATGCAGAAATGTTCGAGTTTAATGATTTCCAAACCTTCTCTGAAGGTAAACCTGTTGCAGCGGGCTTCGACTCCCCAGCTTACGCAGCATGGAACTCATTCCGTGAGAGTGATGATGCGCGTTACGTAACACTCACACTTCCACGAACTCTTGCTCGTCTACCTTATGGTGGAAAAGGCTTGAGTACCGATGTGTTTGCTTACGAAGAGCTCGACACAGATATGGATGGCAACCCTAAACCTAAGAGCAATGATCAGCTAGTTTGGTCAAATGCAGCGTATGATCTTGGTCTTAAAATGACTCAAGCGTACACGGCTTCTGGTTGGTGTACTTCGATTCGCGGTCTTGATAACGGTGGTAAGGTAGAAAACCTACCAAACCTAACGTACAAGTCTGAAGCTGGTGACCTACTGCAACAGTGTCCAACTGAAGTAAACCTAACGGATGAGCGTGAAAAAGAGCTGTCTGATCTTGGTTTCCTTCCTTTGGTTCACTATAAGAGTTCAAACTACGCCGTGTTCATTGGCGGTCAAACTACACAGAAGCCTAAAACCTTCACTGACCCAGACGCAACAGCAAACGCTGCGATTTCTGCTCGCCTACCTTATATCATGGCAAGTAGCCGCATTGCGCACTATCTGAAAGTAATGGGCCGAGACAAGCTAGGTTCGAACCTTGAAGCACCTGACATTAAGCGTGAACTTCAACTATGGATCGACCAGTACACCAATGCTGGTGCAATTGGTAACGAGCAACGTGCAAAAACCCCTCTTTGTGAATCTCGCATCGAAGTAGTTGAGCAACCTGGTAAGCCAGGTGCCTACTCTGCAGTCGCTCACCTAAGACCTTGGTTACAACTTGAAGAACTGACTACTTCAGTTCGAATGGTTGCTAAGATTCCTGGCTAATAGGGATTTGGCCGGAGCAATCCGGCCAAAATTTTGTATGAAGTTAAATACAGAATGGCAAAACAAATTTAACCAATTAGATGACATAGATAATTCCTTTTTAAAAGAGGCTTTATCTCTGCTATCTGAGCTAGATCAACACTGCTTACGCTCTAAATCCTCACTAATTTCATTGATATCGACACTAATATCAAAAATCGATAACGCACTCAGTTTACAACTCGATGAAGTTATCCATGATTCGGAGTTTCAAAAACTAGAACGTAATTGGCTTAGCCTGCAACAACTCACCTCCCTACCCGTTAGCTATCAAAGAGCACATGTAAAGCTTCTTGATATGAACTGGGAAGAGATATCCAGCGACGTTAACCAAGCATACTCAACTAAATCCAGTGACCTGTACAACAAGATAGGTAACAACGAGCTGAATACCTTAGGGGGACATCCGTTTGGTTGTATCGCTTTTAGCCACCCTATTTCTATGGATATCGATTTTGATGCTGAATACGACGACTTGTTTACCTTGGAGCTACTTGGAAAATTAGGGGAAGCGACACTGTGTCCAATGCTGTTTTCTCCAGTGCCTACTTTTTTTGGTGAAAGCGGCGCGGACTGGCTTTCAGATATCGAACGTATCAATAAGATTCTTTCAGGCCCCGATTACACAGCATGGCAAGAACTCCGTGCTAAACCGAGTTCTCGCTTCATTGGTATGGCGCTACCTCAAGTACGAATCAGAGAAGCTTATAAAAATCGAAGAGCCGGTTTTATTTATAACGAACAAGGCAAAGGTGCGTGGGGGTTAGCCAACATGGTGCTCGCTACCACTGTTATGCGAGAGTTCCACCGCGTGAATTGGTTCGGTTTTTTAAAATCTCGCTGGAACGATAAGCTTCAAGGCGCGGTTATCAACCTGCCTGTGAACCACTATTTTGATAGTTACCTACAAAAGCCAGTCACCGACATTAGTTTGTTCGGGCAACTATCTAACTTCTATGCGCAAAGTGGCTTCATTCCACTCGCTAAAAGCCCATTAACTGACAAGTTCTACTTCAATGGCAACAATTCAATTTGGCAATGTGGGCAAAGTGACAACGACAAGGTCCTTACTCAGATTCAAACCACTCTGATGTCCTGCAGAATCGCGCATTACTTAAAAGTTCAAGTAAGAGAAATGATCGGCAGCTTCAATAACGCGACAGAGTGTGAACTGTTCTTAACGCACTGGATAGAAAAATTCTCAAGCAACGTGTCGTTTGCCAACGAAGAAACTCTGTCGAAATACCCGTTGAGCTTTGCCAAAGTAAATGTCACAGAGTCTAGCTCTCAATCTGGCAGCTTCGCTTGTACTTTGCGCATTGTGCCTCAATACCAGTTTGACTATTTCAGTGGTGAAGTGGTGTTAACTACCGACCTAAATGAGGTGGCGTAATGAGTTTTTGGACCACCTTTGTTAGCGATTCCAAACCGTACCAAGATGCTGAGATAGAGGACATCAAATTCCATCTCACCAAACTTTTAGAGGCGGAAGCCTCGCTAACTGACATTGACAACAGGTTAGTTGAAGTAAACCGCTCAAATTTGAAGTTTGGTATCGAAGATATTCAGTTACTCAGTGCAACACTAGAAAAAACACAACTCACGCTAAGAATCGAAAATTGGATTAAAAGCTTTGAGCCACGCTTACACAACATTTCTGTCGAGCTTGGCGAGCGAAAAGAAGGCGATAACTCATTGTCATTCAACATCATCGCCAAAGTAAAAACCAGCCATGGCGAACAAGACCTTATCTTTGATTCAAAAATCGCATTAAGCGACTTAACGACCTCTCTGGAAGAAGATAACTATGACTGAACCTATTATGCGGTACTTTGAGCAAGAGCTGGCGTTTGTTCGCCGTTCATTGGGACAGTTTGGTCAGGAGTATCCTACACACGCTGAAAAGCTCAATATTCATCAGGGTAAAATCGAAGACCCAAGCATGGCTCGCCTGCTTGACGGTGTTGCCCTTTTGAATGCAAAAGTCGAAAAGAAACTCTCGGAGCAGTTACCAGAAGTCATCGAAGGGATTCTCGGTGTTTTGTACCCTTCGTACATTCAAACCGTACCGAGCGTTGCGTACCTTGAGCTGCTAGCCGAAGATGGTCCCATTGAATCCAGTACTTTGCCAAAAGATTCACTGTTTTCGAGCACCAACACCAAAAACGAGTGCCTATTCAGGACCGTTGATGAATTGAAAATCTCGCCGTTTAGCCTAAGTAACATTAAAGCTTTAAGCGCTCCATTTAGTTTCAACAGACCCAAATCAGCCAGTCAAAGTAATGCTGTTGTCCAAATATCACTCAGCACTGGTGATCCAGAAACTCACTTCAGTCACTTGGAACTCAATGACCTAGACTTCTTCGTCAAAGGCTTTGAGAACAACGCAGACTCTCTCGTTGAATTGCTACTCAACAACACCTTGTCGATTTCAATCTCTGATAGTGAATGTGCTCAACACACCACCCTTGATAGCCACCAGCTAAAGAACCGAATTAGCGACCTAGAATTTAAGTTTCTGCCCGAGCACGGCAATCAGTTCACTGGCTACCAACTGATCAACGAATTCTTCTTTTTCAAGGAGAAGCGTCAGTTCTTTAGGCTCAAGAACTTCGCACAATACGCGAGCCAGTTTGATGAGTCGGAAATCGTGATCAACTTATTTATGTCTTCACTGCCGTCTGAATTCATCCGCTTGTTCAATAAAGATGTTATCAAGCTAAATGTTATGCCTGCGGTTAATCTGTTTGAGCAAACCGGTGAGCCTATTTCTTACGACCATCGAACTCTTTCAGTTCCCGTCAATGCCGATGCTCATAGCGACAACAATATCGAAATCATAGAGATTCAAGATGTTTACGAAATTACACCTAATGGAGAGATCCCATTAATTCCTCTCTTTAAAGAGAAATATACCCACAATCGGCGATACGATTATTGGCAAAGTAAACACAATCACTTTGGTGAAATGAGCATTGCGATATCACTTTCAGATACGCCAACGGCTGAATTCAGCAAGCTACTTGGTACACGCTTACTGTGCACAAATGGTAAACAAGCCTGCGGGGTGAGTGGCACTTTAGAATGCCTAGAGAGCATTGATTTACCAGGTGACTTTTCACCTATTTATCCGCCTTCAGCACCAATCACTAAAGAAGTTGATCAGAATGTTCACTGGGAATTTATCAGCTTATTGAACGCCAACTTTTCGTCTTTAGTGCAGTCGAGTAACCCGGTAGCCGACCTTAAGCACATGCTGAGCTTATGCAGCCGAGAGCAAGTATCAAGTGCTGAAATTCAGATGATTCACTCAATTACCTTTAATTCGCAAGTTTCTGCGATTCGTGTGCTTGGTAAAAATGTATTCTCACCCGGTACCGAGATTGAATTAACTTTAGATGCAACAGGCCCCTACTTGGCATTTGCTGATGTACTAAACCGTTTCTTCCAACAATTTTGTAGTTTTGACCGATACATTCAACTCAAGATCCGCATTTATGGCCGAGATGGTATCGTCAAAAAGTACCCTAAAATCCATGGTAGCCAATTGTGTTTGTAACAGTGCAAACGTCCGCTAGTGTCCAAACTGGACATCACCAAAGTGCTTGTCATAAGGAGGCGCGATGAAGCCTTTCGTTCAAGATCTTGCTAATCAGCCTGAAAAGTATGACTTCACTCAGGCAATGAGACTATTGGAACAGTTACAAGCGCAAAGCACCACACCGTTTCAAATTCAATTAAAGTCTGAAGCGATGCCAACTGGTAATCCCCAAGAGATTCAGTACTTCTCATTAAAAGGGAACAAGGCAAAGCTCAGATTGGCGAAACAGGCGCTTTCAGGCGTCAAAGGTGTCATACCAAATTATATTTACGAAGAGTTATTAGCAGCGATACACAATGAAGATCATTCGTTGCAGGACTTTTTGGATGTGTTCAACCAGCGACACTATGAGATTACCTATCGAACCAATGCACAGCGTTGGTTATTGGTAGAAAGTGAGCAAAACCCCAAAAAGACAGCCTTGTTAAACCACTTTGCAGCGCTTGGGAAAGAGCACAAAGAGTACCTGCAATACTCGCTTCTTTTGAGCCAGCAGAGCCGTAGTTTGACTACGTTGAAGAAGATCCTGAATGACTATTTTCCCTATTCTATTGACGTGGAGTGCAAAGCGTTTGAAAGACGTTTATTGCCAGCAGACTCGCTAACTCGGATTGGTACAGATCGTGATTTTAATAGTCGCTTAGGCCAAGGTTTTTTAGTCGGGAGAACCTGTCTCGCTCACTTCAATAATCTGAGTATTTTTGTGACCCCGAAAAACCGTAACGAGTTTCTCGAAATCCAACAAGATGACCAATTTGCTAAAGCCGTATTGTCTTTAACGCAACATTACTTAAAAGACAGCACGCCAGTTGCCATTTATTTGAACGTTAAACGTTCGTACTTAACCAGACCGCGTTTATCAAGCAAGGTTTCTATAGCAGCTCGATTAGGTGAAATCGACTACCTTGCACCTGAACGTAGCCCTAATGAGACCGTAAAGATTTTGCTTTTGTAGTTCATAAATACGGAATATGTAGATTATAGAGATACAAGGAATTGACTATGACACAAGTAACTCTCACTAACTTAGTAGGAAAACTTTCTCCCGAACTCAAGCAAGCGCTGGAAGCGTCTGCGGGTGCGGCAATGAATCAAGGTGTTGGCGCGATAGAGACTGAACACTGGATTCTTCAGCTTATTTCGCAAAAAGATCCCAAGCTGATGGCTCTGTGTGAATCGCAAAAGCTTTCGTTAGACGCCTTGGTTAATGAACTGACGAAGAAAGTTTCCATGTTGGCGAAAGGGAATGAAGGTCAGCCTACATTGAGTCATGGTCTCACGGAGTTAATCAAAGATGCTTGGATGATTGCATCGGTTAACTACGGTCACGGAGAGATCGTCAGCTTACATCTAATCCAAGCACTCATGCAGCAAAATGTTTTAGGGGTAAGTACCCTGCAACTCGAAACACTAAGCAGCGTGTCACTCGAGTCTCTGCAAGGCTTGATCAAGAAAACTCCGATTGCACGCAACACAGCCTCCCCTTCAGCTAGCGGCTCTGTTGATACCACTCCAGCGGGTAACGATGCATTAAGCAAATACACCGTTAACCTGACACAACAAGCACTCGACGGAAACATCGACCCTATTTCAGGCCGTAATGGTGAAGTAAGAAAAGCGATTGATATCTTATGTCGTAAGCGTCAGAACAACCCGATTATGGTCGGTGAACCCGGCGTAGGTAAGACAGCGGTTGTCGAAGGTCTAGCTTTAAGAATCGCGGCAGATGAAGTACCAAGCGCATTGCAAGGGGTACAAATCCACTCACTTGACCTTGGGTTACTTCAAGCGGGAGCAAGCGTTAAGGGTGAGTTTGAGAACCGTCTAAAAGATGTAATCAACGAAGTAAAAAGCTCTGAAGTGCCTATCATTGTATTCATTGATGAAGCACACACGCTTATTGGTGCTGGCGGCGCAGCAGGACAAAACGATGCAGCTAACCTTCTTAAACCAGCACTAGCTCGCGGTGAATTCAAAACCATTGCGGCGACAACCTGGGCCGAATATAAGAAGTACTTTGAAAAAGACCCAGCACTCACACGTCGATTCCAAGTCGTCACCATTGAAGAACCCAACGCTGAAGATGCAATGCAGATGCTTCGCGGCGTAGCAGCCTCATTGCAAGCTCACCACGGCGCATTTATCGCAGAATCGGCAATCGAAGCCGCCGTTAACTTATCGATTCGTTACCTTCCAAGTCGTCAGCTACCCGATAAAGCGATCAGCCTTCTTGATACCGCCAGTGCCCGAATTGCGTTAACACAAGGGGCGAAGCCTGAAGTACTGGAAACACTTGAACAGACTATTCGTTATCAAGAAAACGAGAAAGCGGCACTCGAGAAAGAAGATGCCCTATTCTCAAACAGCGCTGAAATAATCGAAGAACTGACACAATCAATCGAAGAGAACCAACAGGCACTTGCTGCGTATTACACGCGCTGGGAGAAAGAGATTGAATTAGTTGACCAAATCAAGACTGTTCAACAAGAGATCACTGAAGAGCAGGAGCAAGATGCCGTCGATGCCACTAAACAGAAACAACTCGATACTCTGAGAACCGAATTAGCAGACCTACAAGGTGAAGAGCCTTTGGTTTATGCGATGGTCGACGACAACACCATCGCTCAAGTGATTGCCAATTGGACAGGTATCCCTGTTGGCAACATGATGAGTGATGAAATCGCTAAGCTGCTTACCTTAGAGGACGAGCTCAATACCCGAGTTATTGGTCAAGATGTTGCTAAGAATGAGCTTGCTAAAGCGATTCGTATATCCCGCGCGGGTTTAACCGACAATCGTAAACCAATTGGTGTGTTCTTAATGTGTGGCCCAAGTGGTGTGGGTAAAACCGAAACCGCCATGGCACTCGCGGAGCAACTGTACGGAGGTAGCAACGACCTGACTGTCATCAACATGACCGAGTTTAAGGAAGAGCATAAAATCTCTATGTTGCTTGGCTCACCAGCGGGTTACGTCGGCTTTGGTGAAGGTGGAGTGTTAACAGAAGCTATTCGACGCAACCCTTACTCAGTGCTGCTGTTAGATGAAATGGAAAAAGCGCACCCTGGCGTGCATGACCTGTTTTACCAAATCTTCGATAAAGGCCATATCAAAGACAGCGAAGGCCGAACGGTTGATTTCAAAAACACCATTATCATCATGACCTCGAATGCCTCTGATCAAGCTATCTGTGATGTCTGTGCTAAGACTACAGACTGCATAGACAACGACGAGCTACTGGAAGCGATTCGTCCCGACTTGCAACAGTACTTCAAGCCCGCTTTCTTAGGCCGAACTACCATTGTCCCGTACTACCCGCTTAATGATGAAGAACTAGCGAAGATCACCGAGATATCGCTTAATCGCATCAAGAAGAAGCTGGCAGAACAATATCAAGCGTCGTTCACATGGGATGCTGACTTCATTCAGTTTGTCGTGGATCGTAATACAGATCCAACAACGGGTGGCCGTGCTGTCGAGCAAATCATTAACCGCTCTCTGATGCCTAGGTTGGCTGAAGAGTGTATCGGGCGTTTAAGCCGCAGCGAACCTATTACTCATGTGTCGGTCAGCGCGACAAACAACAGCGCCGATTTCGATTTAACGATTAAATAGGCCTTAGCTAATGAGCAGTAAGACTAGCCAAACCTTGACCAAAGCATCGTTACTTAACCTGTCGCTGCGGGTTAAGTTGATGTTTGCCATCATGGCGGTCTTGCTGTTTTCCATTGCATTAAACGCTACACTGAACTATTTCAATTTTGAAAAGAGACTGACTGAAACGTCTGATTCTATCTATGAGATAGTCTTAGAGGAGACTCATAACGATATTAACCAAGCGATCAGCTTAGGCTTACCTCTGTCTGCCATCTCCAATATTCAGAATATGCTAGATCGCCGCCTCCAAATTGTTGATGGTATTACTGCTTTGGTGGTTGTCTCTACCTCAGGAGAACAACTGTTTGGTACCGGAGAAGAAACTCAGCAAAGTGATCGTCAGCTATCACTTGATATCACCAACTCTTTTGGTTTAGTCGAGGGTCAAGTAAAACTCTACTACTCCACCACTCTATTAGAGCAGCAAAAGACCTTCTTACTTAAACTTCAGTTTCTCTATTCTGCAATTTGGATTCTGCTTTCGTGTTTGGTTGCCTTTATCGCATTGAAATACTTATTAGAAGGTATTGTTGGTAGAGTAAAAAGTGCAACCGCTATCTTTGAGTCTGCGCCTGATTCAGATGAGTTGCTGCCAACGATCACACAAGCTCACAAAGCGCTTCAATCTCCGAACTCGTTATCTAAGTTTGAGAAGTTTAAAAACAAACACTTTCCCGTGTTTATTATCTCCCTCGCAATCTTACTTACCATCATCGCCAACTTAGGGGTTTCATACCAATCTCTAGATAAGTTTTCTCAGATATACGAAATCAAGCTTGAACAGAAATCGAACCTAATTGGTGATTCATTAAATCAAATGATAAAGGGACTACTTGATAAGGGAGTGCCTGACGACAGGCTATTTGGTTTAGAAGAAGAATTTGCGTTCTTCGTCGATCATCACAGCGAGATCCTATCTATTAACTTTCAAGGACAATCTGGAACAACCTATCGCTATCCTGAAGTTTATGTGGATCACCCTTCTATTCGCGAGTCTACGTTCACGCTCAATAACAGCCACACGATTCAATTGAATGTCACGACTGACAATAATTTGATCATCAACCTGCTCAAAGAGAGCGTCATGGATATGATTACCGTGTTGGTTGCCTCTTGTCTTGTGGTGGCCGAAATCATTCTGTTCATGTGTAACTTCATGATCATCTCACCTTGGAATCAGGTAAAGCGTGTCTTTATGCTGGTCAACAGAGACATTGTGAATCACCTTGCTAAGATCTCGACTCGAGATGAGATTGGTAAACTACTCAATCTCACCAATAAAGCGATCACCAAACTAAATCCCAACCAACCATCTCAAGATATTGATAAACAAGATTTTCGATTCATTCGCTTGCCGCTATTTTTATTAGTGTTCTCTGAAGCCTCTTCGCTGGCATTTTTTCCAACGTTTGTCTCTTCATTAGAAAATACCACAGGCTGGATACCTGAAAACCTTGTGACCAGTTTACCTATTTCTCTATTCATGCTGTGCTGGGCAATCTCACTGCCATTCGCGGGCTATTGGTCAGACAAAGTAGGTAGAAGGCAATCGTTAATCACGGGTGGACTCATTACGTGTATCGGCTTAGTGGCTACCGCTTTCATTCAATCACTTGAATTGTTGTTGATCGCTCGTGCCTTTACCGCGGTTGGTTACGGCATCGTGTTTATTTCAGCTCAGGGCTATGTATCTGATACCACCAATGACTCGAACCGGACAAAAGGCATGGCGACTTTCTTGTCGTCGTTCTTCTCAGGCTCTCTATGCGGCGCTGCGATTGGTGGGATCCTGGCGGAAAAACTCGGCTATTCAGAAACCTTTATGCTAGCTGGATTGTTAGCCACGCTCAGCGTGCTGTTAGTTTATGTGTTCTTTGAAAAGTCCAATAGCAGTAATTCAAGTAAACCCGTCAAGTTGCAAGACTTCAAACTACTGTTGAGCAACAAGTACTTCGCATTAATTACTGTCTTCAGCGCTATCCCTGCAAAGATTGTTCTAACAGGCTTCCTTTATTACATCTGCCCTGTTTACCTTCAGTTTCTTGGGGAAAGTAGCTCTGTATCGGGACGCGTAATAATGGCTTATGGTCTCGCGATCATTCTAATTTCACCGTTGAGTGCCATTTTGGTCGACAAGCTCAAAAACAAAATGGCGTTTATCTTCATTGGTGGGCTACTGTCTGCGCTCGCTCTACTCAACTTCTATTTCTTCCAAGGCACACTGGGGCTACTTCTGATCGTTATTATCATTGGTATTGCACACGGCATCTGTGTTTCCCCACAAATCCCTTTAGTGATCGATTTACTTTCAGGGCAAGGGATTGAGAAGGGAAAAATAATTGGCATATTCAGACTAACAGAGCGTATCGGGAATATCGCAGGACCAATGTTAGCTGGCGTGAGCTTAAGTATTTTCGGTTACGACCAAACCATTATTATATTTGGTGCTTCCCTGCTCGTAAGTTCATTAAGCTTGATTCTATTCTTCTCAATCTTTTTAAAGGCTGACAAACATAAGTTAGGAGTTCAATCATGAAAATGATCGTGTTCGTTCTGAGCTTTATTTTGATGATTCCTGCAGCGTTCGCTAATAGTGCTGAAAAACACGTCATTCTTTTATTGTGGCGAGGAGTGACAGATGCTGAGCAAGGCTTCATGGACTATTTATCTCAGCATGTAGATGTGCGATTCACGATATTAGATGCCAACCGAGATAAGGTAGCACTCCAGCAACACATCAAAGATTTAGAATATAAAAACGCAGATCTTATCTATTCATTTGGTACCACTATCACACTGAATTTATTGGGTACTGACTCCAAACCTAGTGATTTTAGAACAAACAATACGACACCAGTCGTGTTTAGTATTGTCACCGACCCGGTCGGTTCTAATTTAATTTCTGATTTATCTTCGAAAGATAGAAATTTTACGGGTGTCTCACATATTGTCCCTCATGAAATACAGTTCAAAGCCATTGATAAACTGAATAACATTTCTAGCCTTGGGGTTATCTATAACGCTGATGAAAATAATTCGGTCATCACCGCAAATAAAATGATGGAATTATCGGAAATTTATAATAAGCGTGTTATGTTGTACCCATTAAACATTGATAAAAGTAAGTCAAACAGCGACTTAATTAACCTCACGATAAATAATATGAAACGTGATGGTGTCGATATGGCTTACTTACCCCCTGATTCATACATCATCACCCAAGGAGGGGAAGTCGTATCAGGGTTACATTCGAAGGGTATCCCAACATTCTCGGCCACTGAGAGCCCGATAAGAAAGCATAAAGCCTTGTTTGGTATCGTGAGTCGTTACTACAACGTTGGTCAATTTGCGGGATACAAAGCGAAGAACATTTTGAAAGGAACTCAAAAAGCTTCAGACATAGCAATAGAGTCACTCAGCCAATATTCTTATATTGTAAATATCGAAGCCGCACAGAAGCTCGACTATTACCCGCCAGTGTCTATATTGAAAATCTCTGAAGTGATAGGAAACTCTAATGATGTTAACTAGAGCCTCTACCATCAGATTATCGTTAGCCACTCTTATCCTCTCGGCATCTTGGTCGATGAGCGCTTTCGCTCAACTTAAAATTGGGCCATCAAGGCTTTTACTAACCACTCAAGATTGGCCGCCCTACCAAAGTTATGAAAACGCTACGATGCAAGGCATTGCTTTAGACAAAGTGAAGTGTGCCTTGGGCAAGATGGGACAACCCTATCAGCTAACAATGACCACTTGGTCTGATGCACAGTTACGCGTTCATAGTGGCAGTCAGCATGGTTTTTTCGTTGCGACACAAACATCAGAACGTGATGAGTATGCGACGCTTTCAGCGCCAATCGCTAAACAAACTTTGAATTGGTATTTTGGTCCAGGTGTGGAGCCCAAGGTTGATGAATTGTCAAAGTTAAACCTCAACTTTTCTGCCAAATTTGGCTCAAACAAATGGTTTTGGCTAAAACGTAACGGATTTAACGTCGTTAAGCAGCCACGAGATGCTAAAGTATTACTAAGACTTTTAAAACAAAGGGAAATTGATGTTGTTTTAGAAGATGAGTTGGTATTCAAACGAGAGCTAGAACATGCTTCTTTACCACTCGATTACTTCAATTCGACGAACTTAGATACCAAGGATATGGGGGTCTACTTTTCGAATCGATTTCTTAAAACCTACTCAGGTTTCTTAGACAGTTTTAACACAGCCATATCCAAGTGCAAGGAGTAGCCATTGTCCATCAGTGTCCACATGATTTCTGTACCTGCTGAAGAGGTAGTTTCCTCTAGAGTGTCGTATCTGCCAGAAAGTGGCGGAAGCTTAGGTCGTTCTCCGTCATGTGATATTGCGCTTCCAGACCAAACAAAATGGATTTCTCGTACTCACTGTCAGCTGTACCCAACGGATCGCGGTTACGTGATTAAAGACATCAGTAACAACGGCGTTTCGTTAAACGACAAATCACTGGCAAAAGAGAAAGAGTACGTTATTACTGATGGCGACATCATCAAACTAGGTGGTTACACACTGCTGGTTAGCCTATTAAGTACCCCCAAGGTTGAGTCAACGAACAACAAACAGGATGACACTTTCATAGAACCTTTCAATTTAAAACTGGATGACAGCGACACTGACTTTCTCGATGAGGCACCAGAAGTTACATCCACAAAAAAAACATCAAACTTCTCTTCAAAAAATGTGTTGAGTGATGACCCGTTCTCTTCTGACCCATTTGAGGATCTGGACGATGAACAAGTTGTTCCCAACATTGAAGTGGATGAAATCGCTCATGGTAACACCAGCGCCCTATCCTCTGCAGAGTTAGAGTATTTGCCAGTCAATATCGAGAACAACACTCGAATTGAAGAATCAATCGACAAGCTCATTACCCTAACGGAGAAAAATCAGCAGTATTTACAAAATCCGCAACTGCAGCAAAAAGCCTTGTTTGATGCGTTAGAACAAACGGTTGATCAGTTCTTAAATGAATTTGCACCAAAGCAGCTCGAGAGCCAATTTAGCGAGTACGTAAGTAGCGGTATTTTTAGCAATAAAGATAAAAAGTATTGGAAGATCTATCGCAAACACTTCCAACACCGTCAAGACAACGGAGATTTCAGACGTCAGTTCAAAGCACTGTTTATGGAGAACATGCAAAAGCAAAGTGAGGAGAGAGAATGAAAAGACTCATACTCTTATCCCTTTGTTTACTCGTCGCAGCATGCTCGTCATCGGACCCTGTTCCGGTTGTGACCCAATACTCGCTGACGGTAAAAGCAGATGCGACAATCAATCAATACAACGACGATCAAGCTAACCCAGTTGTGGTTAGGCTTTACCAACTAACGGATCAACAGCTGTTCAAGCAACTGCCATTTATTGATTTATACAATAATGACTTGCAGTTGCTCGCGGCAAACTTGGTTTCAAAACAAGTGTTACCGATCGTATTGCCAAACTCTGAACAAGCGGTGACGTTAGATATCAATAAGAACACGCAATACATTGCAGCACTGGTCGAATTTGCAGATTACCAAGATGGCACGACCAAAGCCGTCCTCGTGATGCCCTCCGATCCAGAGCAAACTTTAGAGTTAACGATTACAGGGAAGAAAGCAGAGCTAGCCGTGATACAGCCAGACTCTAGCTGGTGGCAAATCTTTTAGTAAAACAGCCAACCAATAAAAATTATAGAAAAGGATTTTACGTGGACGCTTTCAAAAAAGTAGTGTGGCAAGAAGGGATGTTTATTGCGCCTCAGCACTTTCAGCAGCAAGACCGCTATGTGCAAAACTACATTCGTCAGAATATTGAAACACTGGCTGGGTTTGCCCCTTTCTTTGGCATCACCGAGCTAGTACTCAACCATGATCTATTAAAGATCGGCAAACTCTCAATCCCGAGTTGTTCCGGTGTGTTCCCTGATGGAACTCAGTTTAATCTCAAGCAAGAAATCGTTGTCGATATCCCACAAGGCACTATCGAAACCGTGGTTTATCTTGCACTGCCAATCTCTTTGCAAGGTAACAATGATTACAGCGAAGATGGTCAAGAGCAAAGCCGTTACATCACTCGTTCAATTAATGTTTTCGATACCTCAACCTCAGAAAACGCCAGCGTCGAGGTTGATGTCGCACAACTCAACATTGGCCTCAAGTTCGCTGGAGAAGACACCTCTGGTTTTACCCTAATTCCAGTCGCTAAGATCCTAGAAATCAGCGATTCCGACGAAGTGATGTTGGATCGTGCCTTTATTCCAGCTTGTTTGCACTATGGCGCGTCGACGCTGCTTAGCGAACGAGTCAAAGAGATTCATGCACTGGTAAGTAACCGTGCTCAAAACCTTTTGAAACGCATCGAAGCTGGCCAAGGGCAGAAAAGCCCGCAGTCTATGATGCAAGACTTCCTTTGGTTGCAAACGCTCAACACGTGGTTACCGTGGTTCGAATTAACCATTAGCAACACCAAGTACCCGACTCACGAGCTGTATTCAAAGCTAAAGCAGTTTGAAGCTCAAGTGATGGCACTAACACCAGCGATCCCCGCTCAATGCCAGCCCCTAAAATACGACAAGCTTTACGACAACTTTAACCCACTGTTTTCAAGCTTAAGAAACCTGCTGACTCTCGTTCAACAAGATTCTGTCATCGAGTTCAAATGGGACATATCTCTGTTTGACAAACGCCGCTTACTTCGCACCCTTATCAAAGATCCAAGCAGCGTATACAATCGTCGCTTCGTTCTAAGTGTGAAGTCAGATATCAGTAGCACAGAGTTAAATGAACTGTTCCCTATTTCCGCTAAGCTCAGCAGCAACAATAAGATTGTGGAGCTGGTTCGAAGCTCCCTTTCTGGTATCTCATTAACCCCACTGCCTATTGCGCCAAGTGAGCTTAAACCAATGCAAGGTGTCGCTTACTTTGAGGTCGATACCAAAGACAGAAACTGGCTCGATATGCTCGACACTCGCGATGCCATTGCGCTGCATGTTGATGCTCGGATACCAACTCTCGAAGTTGTTCTTTACGCGTTGAGATAATGGCTATGGATTATTTAGACGAAGAAACACTGGTCATCGATAAAGCGTCAAAAGGCTCTGCCAATACAGAGTCTGACCAGGCTTTCTCTAAATTAGTCGCGGTGCACTCCACCAGCGCTCAAGAAGAGTTTCTGCGTCACTTTGATAAAGCAGAGAATCAACTGATCAATATCAGCAGTGATTTACTGACCAAAACACTCAAGATCTCAACCTTATCTGAACCTGATGATTTAACCGTTTTCCGTGAGCAATTTATTCAGGGCATTAACGACATCAAAGCCCAGGCCACCGAGTTAACCTACCCTGTTGCTGTTATCGATAAACTCTGCTTCTTGTATGCCGTGGTGATTGATGAGTTCATCATTTATACCGAATGGGGAGAGAAACGAGGCTGGGAAAATAAAACCCTACTGAGTGAACTGTTTGGTATGCGTAACGGTGGTGAGCTGTTCTTCTCTGTTGCCGAAAAAGCCGCGAGACAGCCTCACAAATTAATTGATCTTCTTGAGATCGTTTATCTCTTCATCAATATCGGGTTCAAAGGACAATACCGTGAAGGTGGTGCTGACCAACTAAAGGCATTTGTCCATCAATTAGAACAGACCATTAGCCAGTATCGCACTGTGAGCTGTGTTCACTGCCGCACTAAAGTTAAGCTCCCAGAAGTAAGAAAACCGACTCGACGTAAGCGATACTTCATTACCAGTTTGTTTTTCTTTTGTTTGATAGCAACCAGTATCGGACTCACTGAGTTTTGGTATACAAAAACCCATACCCAGCGAGCTCGCGATTTCACCTTTTTACCTAACTTTAGTGAGCGCTACGTCTTATCTGGTGAAGTCAAAGACATCGTATTTATTAGTCAAGACAACGATCTTGAATCACCACCTCGTCATGCAAGTAAAGCCCAAGCGGTTGAGACATCACAGGTTACCAGCTTAGCGCCAAGCACGGCGAATTGGTTGGTTCAATTAGCGACGTTCTCTAGTAAGAAAAATGCCCAAGCTTTTATAAACAATCTGTCGCCATCAGCTTATGAACCAATCATCTCGCCGTACCAGAAATACTACCGAGTGATATTGAGAGCGAACACCTCAGAAGAAGCGAGAAAAACCAAAGCATGGTATGTCGAAAACGACCAAATAAATGCCATTATCGTTCGCACTTCTGCGCATGACTTAAACAAGGAAGAGTCTAACTGATTATGCCGGATGCAAAACCAAACAAGTCAGGTAACGTAAAGAAAACGGTAGGTATCTCTGCTCTAGCGTCTGTCGCGTTTTTTACTGTCGCTTCTAGCGTCATTCTGTTAACACCCCTCAATGCTTATCTGGTTTGGGCGCTTGCCACGGCTGCCATTCTATCAACCTTGGTTGGTGTCATTTGCTACTGGGTAGTAATTAAGCGCAGCGCAAAATCACAAGAAGAGTCACTAGACAAAGAGCTGATTCAGAAACGACAAAAGCAGCTGGCTAACCATTTCAAGCGTATGATCAGCGGACAAAAACGCAAGACACGTTTAACCAGCCGATATGACCAGCCTATCTATTTGCTGTTAAGCCAAAATCCGAACAAAGACAAAAGCATCATCACGCAAATGGGTTATGAGGCGTATAAGCTTGACGACTTTGGCAATGACATCGAATTCCCTATCCTATTTTGGGTTAGCGAGCATTCGATTTTAGTCTCTATCAGTATGGGTGAAGACCAACACCCTGAATATTTGAAAACTCTGTGCCAATCTCTCACCGCGTGGCGACCAAGACAAGCGGCTAACGGCTTGCTGCTCACGACTGACGTGTCATCGCTATTAGAGAACAACGAGCAAATTACCCAACAGGCTGATGAACTCAAGTCGACCATTAAGACATTTAACCAAGCGTTTGGTGTCAGCCTACCGATTTATAACGTTATCTCAAACATGGGAAGTATCAGTGATTTCTGTCAGTTCTTCTCTGCTTTTGATGAGTCAAAGAGAGACGAAGTGTTTGGCGCGACAGCCCCGTATTCCAAACACGGCGGTATCGATGCCGATTGGTTTAATGATGAATATGACCACTTAATCAGTGAACTGATTGCCAATATGAGCAATGCACTTGCTGGGCAGTTGAATCAAGATTACCGAAACTCCATCGCGAGCGCCCCATTCCAGTTTGGTTTATTGAAACAAAACCTGTGGTTGTTTTTAAATCGCCTATATCGCGGAGAACAACTCAGCGATGCACTCCAGTTTAGAGGCTTTTACTTCACTCACGATGGTCAAAGCTCCGCACAATCAGACTTACTGGCAAGCACTGTCTCCTATTCTGTCGGTCACGAGCACTATCAACAGAACGAGCAAATCCCGGTAAACCAAACCTTGTTTGCCCAATACTTGATGACGCATGTGATCTTGGCGGAGCACGAACTGGTTGGCGTGAACAAACGTAAAGAGAATACTCTTCTGGTTAACCAAGTGCTGTTTACACTCTCTTGGATAGGTTTGCTCGCCGCTGTGTTACTGGTGATTAAGTTTGATTTTGATTTCCAGAACCAACGTGAGACCAGAGCCGACGTGATGCTTGAGCGTTATAAGGAAGCGATCTCTGCATCTCCTTATGACATCGAGAACATGGCCGATAACATCCCGAACCTGTTCTCACTGCAAAGAATCTACAACCTCTACAATCAACCAGAACCCTGGTACACCTTACCGTTTATGCCTAACCCAAGTATTAAGTCAGAGGTCGAAGAGGCGTATTTCGCCGAGTTACAGCAAGTTTTAATCCCTTCAATGGAAAACACGCTTGAGAAAGATCTCTTCGTCTATGTGAACTTAGAAGATCAGTCACAAACTCTCTCTTTGCTGAATAACTATCGCTTACTCTTCAGCAAAGACAGAACCAACGTACAAGAGCTTAAAAACTACTACGTTCGTACGCTGCAAGATCAAGGTGAAGCCGACAGCGTCAATATTGCTCAACTCGAAGTACTATTGGATGATATCTTTGCTCGTAATCTGACCCCAGTTAAATCAAACCATGATTTGGAGAGTTTGGCTAAGAAGGTCATCACGCAAACCGGTATTGAGACGCTGCTGTACGAGCACATTCAGAGCTCACCAGATTACTCAAAACGTGTCGATATTCGTGGCGAACTGGGTGATAACTTCAATTCGGTATTCAAATTCTCACCAAGTTTTGCTGGTTACCTAGTTCCATATATCTACACACCGACGGGCTTTAATGAACTCGATTTATCGGTGAACTCCCCGACTTTAATGTCTGCATTGCAATCTTACGAAGGCGTGGCGGGCGCGTATCCGAGTGCATTGGAGCTTCACCGTATTAGCCGAGAACTCAAGCAGACTTACCAAAACGATTACATTAACTATTGGCGTGACCTAATTCGTAATGTCGAAGTCAAAGAAGTTGCCGACCCGACACAATTAAAAAATGCATTAGCTAGCCTATCTGAAGCAAGCAATAACCCAATCGTTAGCCTGTATTCAACGATTGCTAAATACACCTATGTGGAGCTTGAAATCCCCGCTCAGGATGACAAAAAACAAGACCCTGCAAGCATGCCGATTCAAGATCCTGATAAAAAGGAATCCGCTCGTCAAATATCACTCAGCTTCCAAGCCTACAAAAAGCAAGTTACCGCTAATGACCAAGGTAAAAAGCCAATAGATAACCTACTTACGGCGTTTATCAATGCGAATAAGTGGGGAGATAAGTTTTACGAGGCTAAAGAGCCCCAGAAGGTCGCCTTTGATACACTATCTGCGACTCTACAGGCTGGTAATCCTATTGCTTCACTCGCGAGCTTATCCAGCAATCACCTAGAAGTCGCAGAAGAACTCGTGAACAAAGTGGTTCATCAAAGCAATGAAACCGTGATGTCACTGGCTCATGACTATTTGAATACTGCGTGGTCGAACGAGATCTATCAGCCTTATCAACAGCGTTTAGCTTCGTTTTATCCGTTCAATCGAAAATCAAAATCTGACGTGAGTGTCGCCGACGTTAAAGCCTTCTTCGTGACCAATGGAATCGTCGATAAGTTCCACCAGACTCGCCTCAATGGCTTCATCAAGAACAGTGATGAAGCGCCCTATTTGCCGGGCTTATTGCCGGGCACTGGGTTGTCGATTACACCAGACGTCTGGACAATGATGGATAAAGCGGCTGACATTAAAAGTGCCCTGTTTTTAGCCGATCCGTCCAATGTGTTGATCAATTTCCAATTGAAAGCCGTCGATATGACACCGAACATCACGGAGTTTTCCATCATATCAGATAAACCTATCTTTACTTACCGACATGGCCCAACGCTGTGGAGCCAACAATCATGGCAAGGTGATGCGAAGTTCATCGAAAAACTCGGTGTTCAACTCAATGCTCAAGACTCAACCATAGGCCAAGATACTGTGAAAGGTACATGGAGCTGGTTCCGCTTATTTGAGCCAAACGTGAATTTTACGTCTGCTCAAAACACCCAAGTTGAATTCGTCTATGGAGACAGTAAAGTGAAGCTCACCATCAAAACCCAAGGGCAATCAAACCCATTTGTCCCAGGATTCTTCTCAGGGTTTTCTCTGCCAAGTGGAATTTAATAGCGCTCCGTCTAATAGCTCGCCCTCCCCATCAAGGCGAGCTGCACCCATCGAAGATGATGCCTCTTCTAACCAGACAAGTTCAACAGATGAACAGCTCAGACGTACGCTCCAAAAACATGGTTATACCGACCTTGCTCGCTTAAGCTCGCGAGTATTTATAGCTCAGCATCGTAGCTGGGGATTGGTCACCATCAAATATGCTCATGAACTAAAACACCGCCACTATCTAAAACAAGAGGCAGAGTTTCTTTATTCCAACACAGATTTGGATACACAAGGCACTTACCCAAAATATCTCGACTACTTCTCTAACTACCAACAAGACTTTCTAGTACTTTCCCACATCAGTGGTCAAACACTGCGGGAAATACTAAACGACTCAAACCTATCTGAGTGTTCGTCTTTTCAATTTATTAGCTCACTAGAAACCGCTATAAACCAAATCCATAGACTTGGATTCGTTCATGGCGATCTTAAGCCGTCCAATATAATCATGAGTGAACAAGGACGGGCGCATCTTATCGACTTTGGGTCTGTCACCCAAATGGGAACGGATAGAGAAAAGCTTCGCTTTAGTAGCTACACCCCTCGATATTCTAGAGCGCACACTATCACGAGCAAATTGGACGATTGGTTCGCACTTGCGGTGATATTGGAAGAACTGTCGGATATTGGAAGCTTACCGAGCCGCTACCAGCTCCTTCTCAAACAGCATCGCTAACCCAACAGTATCAGCAGACACAAAAAAGCGGATGACCAATCATCCGCATTTATTCGATTTAACAGAAACTGATTGTCGTTATAGTTACTCAGGAACCAACAGAGATTCCAAACCACCAGCAACCGTCGCTGCGAGTGCTTTAGGTGCTAGGCTTTCTTTTACGCTCTCTTTGATCGTCGTGCCATTGAAGAAATTCTTAACCTGCTGTTTTCTTACTACTTTAGTAAACGCTTTTTCATCTGTTCCCGGTATAAAGTTAGGCTCACCGCGCGCAGCATTGAGCACCTGCTTCACACCTGGCTTGTTACTCTCCAATGCGATTTCACTATTGGCAATAAACGCCTTCGCCTCTTCTTGCAGAGTAGCGTAAGCACTCAGGGTCGACTTCTGGAAAGACAACTTTATAACAGAAGGATCCGTGTTCACTTTAAAACAAAACTTTCGCTTAATTCTACGCGTTAAACGAGTCTTCATGTTTGGCGGTGGTGGCGTAATGTCGGTTATTGATAAGAAGTTATATGGAGAGCTATAACACGGCATGCAAACCATGTATGACGCAATCACGGGGATCTCTTCCATTTTCATCTTGAACCAATCACGGAAGAAGTTAGCGCCGATTACATCTCTCTTTTGATTAAGCATCAGACACTCTTGCTTAAACTTACGAAACTTTCTTTCCATTACCCATTTATCGTACAAGCCGCGGAAAAAATTAAAAATAGATAGGACAGCTTTAACAATACTGGTGACAGCCGCACCAATACCAGAACTCGCTAGGTTAATTGCAATCACACCACCATGCGCTAATGCGATCATTGAATCTTGAACAGCAACAGCGCGGATCTCACCACGAATTTTATCTATTACATCGGCGCCCACGCGAGTGGTTGTCATCGAGCTCAAGTGACGAGTTTTATGATTGTTTACCGCTTTACCTAAAGCGGAGTAAATTCGACTAGCTGCCTCTTTGATATCATCAATAGCTGGTGCTAAATCTGCGAAGATCTTCTTAACCAAACTAGGGATCATACTTAGTATTTGAGCTTTAATATCATCCATCGCAATGCTGGTGATGCTCTTCGCATAATCTAAGAACTTCTCTTTGATTTGCTCGGTAATATTTTCAATCATCCCTGCGAGGCTTGTTCCACTCCCTGTCACAGCCTCTGTTATTGTACCGGTTAAACTGTCTACTTCTGTTGCCGCAGCCACGGCAATTTTAACTTTGTCGATTTTGGTTACACCCACCAAATCTGCGTTCGCGAATAACGATAGCATATCTTTCTGAATGAGAGTCAGCCCACTATTTGGCATCACACGTTCTCCCTGTAACAAGTCCACGGTAAATTTGAAAAGTTACTTGAACGACTAAGTACCTCTTGAAAAGCTCGAGGCTAGCAAACTTCAACCTGAACAATTCAACCCTGATCGCACTACCACACAATCCATGCAGTTATTCTTTGTTAAATAAAGGTTAACATATAAAATATCTATTCATATTAAGGAAGTCTATTTTTTACTCTCAGATTCCAAAAACCACAATTAACCCTCCGGAAATCATGCATTTCCACCAAATCCCACTACGCTTTATTAGCATGGAATACACCAATCTGATTAAATTTTTTAGGGACGAAAAATGAATCAAATTACGACAGACAAGCCTATTGTTCTGGTAGTCGACGATATCCCAGATAATATCCATACCCTCTCAGGGATCCTAAACGACGAGTTTAAAATCAAAGCTGCTACGTCCGGTGCAAAAGCTTTAAAAATCGCCTCTTCATCACCGAAACCACACCTTATTCTTCTTGATATTATGATGCCGGAAATGGATGGCTATGAGGTATGCCGCCGACTTAAAAGTGACCCGGTCACTGCGGATATCCCCGTGATCTTTGTGACTGCGAAAACCGATGTCGTCGATGAACAAAAAGGGTTTGAACTTGGCGCCGTTGATTACATCACTAAGCCCGTCAGTCCACCTATCGTAAAAGCTCGTGTGGTGACTCATATTTCTCTCTATGACCAAAACTTAGCGCTTTCTCAAAAAGTGAGGCAGAGAACAGAAGCGTTAGCCATAGTAGGCTCGAGATTATTCGAAAACTGGGGCGCGCCGCGGAATACAAAGATAATGAAACCGGTATGCACGTTGTACGAATGAGCTACTATTCCAAAATTCTTGCCCAGCAGCTCGATGTTAGTGATGAGTGGGTCGAACTTCTGTTCCAAGCAGCACCAATGCATGACATAGGTAAAATTGGTATCCCCGACTCTATTCTTGGGAAACCCGGAAAGCTCGATGCAGACGAATGGGCAATCATACAAACCCACGTCACCATTGGCGGCGATATCATTGGAGACAACGACTCTAAGCTACTGAAACTCGCCCAAGAAATTGCTCTGTACCACCATGAAAAATGGGATGGCAGTGGCTACCCTCACAAACTTTCAGGCGAAGATATCCCACTAAGCGCACGTATTGTCGCTATTGCCGACGTATTTGATGCGCTCACCAGCGAACGACCATACATACAAGCTTGGCCAATCGAACAAGCGATAGGCCTGATACAAGAAGAAGCTGGCCAGCACTTTGACCCTAACTTAGTGCCAATCTTCATTAGTAAGCTCGACGAAATGCTCACCATCAAAGACTCTTTTACTGATGAACTAGAACACTAAGTACGCTGGTACTTTATGAATACTGTTTCTAAATTTGCTACTGACTCAAAAATAATCTTAGTCTCCTTTCTGGTTGCCGCCATCGTTGTGTTTTCCGTTGCTGTTGGCGCCTGGATCAACCTCAATAATCGATTCATTGGTGTTGAAGAGTATGCGTCTAGCACCAGGTTATTGACTTCCCTTGATAAGCTGCGTGTTTACGAGCTCTCCTTCAGCAACGATTACAACGAACAAGTCATTGAAGAGTTTAATCAAGAAGCAGAACACACCATCCAACTCGCTAACGAGTACGAAAGCGAATATGCAGCATCGCTGCCTGTTGATTTACTCACTAAGTACCTGATGCAATTCCAAGAGTATGTCGACATCATCAAGATGAGCCAATCGACTAAAACGCTCATGGATGAGCGTTCAAACGCCGCGACAGAGCTGTTACGGGATATGAGGGATCTACATAATCAAACCATTAATCAAAACAGTCAGAATATAAGGGCACTAAGATTAACCAGCGAAGACTTAACCAACGTCGCCCTAAAAACCAGTCAACTGGCCACTCTTGCGGTCAACATACAAAACCTTGAGAAAGAGTACCTGCTCAACGGAAATCTAAAGACTTATTCCTTGGTCAAATTTGAGATGCAAAAAGCTTCACAGTTAGTTTTGGAGCTGCAAGAACAGATCTTAGATGACAAAGGGCAGCAACTTTTAGACATCATTGATAAAGCAAAAAATCGCTACTACACAAACTTAGTTCAGCTCCAAGGCGTACCAGCCTCCTCTACTAAGTTAAGAGCGTCACTCATCAATCAAGTCACACTTAGTGGTTCTGAATTTTCGCGCTCGGTTGGATTACTCTATCAAGCCAAGCAGAGTCAAGTGGCAGAGCTAAATCACCTCGTATCCGAATCCCAAGCAGAGCTCTCATCTCAATTACTCATAGGGCAAGATCTGCTGGCTATTCGCACACTATTAAGTCGTTCAAATCGATTCAACCGAGACTTTCTACTTGCCAACTCTAAAGAGCAAAAGCTAATCGCGGAAAAGGTTTCAAACGTTATCAACCAGTTGCAAGCTAAGTCGACTAACGCCCAACGGCTTCTCGCTCTATACGCACCTAACATAAAAGCGACGGCGTTTGATGAGCATATCAGCGTTTATGAGTCCCAATTTATGGGCTTAGTTAATTCGCAAATACGAGGTCATCAATTACTGAATAGTATGGATAGCAGCTTCGTTGAACTGCGCGACTTTGTATCGCAGCGCCACTTAGCAGAGAGTGTCAATGTTAAAGACTCCTCTAGTGTTACGTTTCATTTAGCAGTCGGAGGCGTCATTTTCTTCGCCATTATCTTGCTAATGGGCTTACTCGCCAACAAAGCACATTCTACTTTAGAAACTTTCGCACACAGTCTAGCTGAAGCAAGAGATGAAGCCGATGCCGCAAACCAAGCAAAATCCGACTTCCTCGCTAATATGAGTCACGAAATTCGCACACCAATGAATGCGATCATTGGCATGAGTTACCTCGCATTAAAAACCGATTTAACCAAGGCGCAGCGTAACTACATCCACAAAGTGAAGCTCTCTTCCGATACCCTACTCGGTCTTATCAATGACATTCTCGACTTCTCGAAAATCGAAGCCGGTAAGTTAGACATAGAAAACGTCGATTTCCATCTCGAGAATGTACTAGACAACATTACTAACTTGGTTGGCCTACGAGCTTCTGAGCGTGGCTTAGAGCTACTAATCCAAGTAGACCGAGATGTGCCAACCAATCTTATCGGTGATCCGCTAAGGCTAGGCCAGATCTTGATTAACCTCAGCAATAATGCCGTTAAGTTTACAGAGAAAGGCGAAGTGAAAATCTCCATCTCAGTTGCTGAAAGACAAGGGGATGATATCAAACTGAAGTTTGCCGTTTCAGACAGTGGCATTGGTATGACGCAGGAGCAAGCAAACAAACTGTTCAACAAGTTCACTCAAGCCGATAGCTCTACAACACGAAAATACGGCGGTACAGGCTTAGGCTTGGCGATCAGTAAGGAGCTTAGCCAACTCATGGGTGGGGACATTCAAGTCTCGACTGAGCTTGGCAAAGGTTCAACTTTCTCCTTCACCATCTCAACACGAGTGAGCCACTTTATTACGCAAAACCGCATTGTGGTGCCAGCCTCGATTAATCACCTAAAAGTTCTTGTGGTTGATGATAACGCGAGTGCACGTTTAATCGTCGGCGATATCTTAGAGTCCCTAAAACTGACGCCAACGCTATGCACTTCTGTCGATGAAGCCATTGTAGAACTGCATTCAGCTGACGATAAAAATGAGCCATTTGACCTGATTATCTCAGATTGGAAAATGCCTAAACGTGACGGGGTTGATCTACTTGCAGAACTGAACAAAGGCTTGTCGCTATCGACAGCACCTAAAATCATGATGCTAACCGCTTATGGCCGAGAAGAATTAGCCGAAGCCATTACTAAAAGAGGATTTGAGGTTCCGAGTATTATAGACAAGCCTATCACCTCTTCTCACCTCTATGACTCCATCGTGTCTCTTTATGGGCTTGATTCAGATCGCGTCTCTCGTAGCGAATTGGAGCAACAGAATCAGCTTGCGAATGTTCAACAACTGGCTGGTTCTAACATCTTGTTGGTTGAAGACAACGAGATAAACCAAGAGCTGGCAACCGAGCTTTTAGAAGGGCAACAGATCCAAGTGACGGTCGCAGAGAATGGTCAGCAAGCCATCGAGCTTTACCAAAAAGCAATTTCGGATGGCGCCCCTTTCGATGGCATTTTAATGGACTGCCAAATGCCAGTTATGGATGGTTATGAAGCAACGCAGTATATTCGTCACGAGATAAAAGATGTTAAAACGCCTATTATCGCCATGACTGCAAACGTGATGGAACGAGATAAAGAGAAAGCGCTTAATTGTGGTATGAGCGATATCATCGCCAAACCGATCGATGTCAGATCAATGTTCGCGACATTAGCGAACTGGATTTCGCCGGCTAATCCTGTGCAGTTCACAACACCCACTCTACCAGCCGATACTAAATCACAAGATGCAGTCGCAACGCTACCTGTCATTGATGGTTTAGATACTGACATAGGGTTGCTACGAGCCAGCAATAACCACCAACTGTATTGGAAACTGTTGAATCGCTTTGTTGGAGCCTACCCAGACCAAGACACTTTAAGCACTGAACTCACGAGCAGTGCCCAAGCTCGCTATTTGCATACTCTAAAAGGTGTTGCAGGTAACCTAGGCGCGACTAAGTTGCATGAGCTATGTGAGAAGCTCGAATCGAAACCTGCAGATTCGGAGCTTATGGAGCAAGTGATCACAACGACTGTCGAGTTAAGCCAAGCGCTGGCACAGTCATTCGATAAGTCTAAGCCACCTGCTGATGAAAAAACTGACCAATCACGGAATATCGATTCAGCATCTGGGCAGACAAACATCGCGCTGTATAAAGCACTGCTCGAAGCCGTCGCCAATGACGACACTGAAGCACTGACCATAGTTCTAAACATTGAGAGTAGCGCTGAGATTGGATTATCAGCCCCAGAGTTCAAGAGATTAGAAAACTCATTAGAGGAATTTGATTTTGATACAGCTTCAGAAGTGTTAAGAGGCTCTTCCTTAGCCACTGAAACTTAAAGATATTAATCAACGATGAATCAATAGGTAAAGAGAGCTCAGTTAGCTCTCTTTTTTTATTCCTAGATTACCGATATCGCGACATCTCAAAGCTTTCATCCTCCGTGAACTTTATGAACTTTATTCACCCAATGTTCTTTATCCTCAATATCGCCGCATTGAAGACACTTTATTAACACACCGTTAACTTTAACTTCACCTGCTTAGCAACACCCAAAAGTGATGTTTAGCAGCTAGATATAAAACATAAGTTTCTCTCCATTGAAGAGATCCCCTACATAAGGAACGTGAACCATGTTCAAGGCACTGAAACCTACTCTTGCGGCTTCTATTATCGCAGCAACCTTTTCTTTCAACACTTTTGCTGCAGACGTAGAAAAAATCCACTTCCTAATCCCTGGCGGCGCTGGTGGCGGTTGGGATATGACAGCGCGTGGTACTGGTGATGTACTGGTGAAATCAGACATCGTAGAAAATGTCTCTTTCCAAAACCTATCTGGTGGCGGCGGCGGTAAAGCAATTGCTCACCTAATTGAAACGGCACAACGTCAAGAAGATACATTGATGGTGAACTCTACCCCTATCGTTGTTCGCTCACTAACGGGTATCTTCCCTCAATCTTTCCGCGACCTAACACCGGTTGCTGCAACGATTGCTGACTATGGTGCGATCGTTGCGTCTGCGGATTCTAAATACAACACTTGGGAAGAAGTAGTAAAAGAGTTCGAAAGTAACCCTCGTAAGGTAAAAATCGCTGGTGGCTCTGCGCGAGGCAGTATGGATCACCTAGTAGTTGCAGCGGCATTTAAAGGCGAAGGCTTTGATGCTAAGAAAGTTCGTTATATTGCCTACGATGCAGGTGGTAAAGCGATGGCAGCACTGCTTTCTGGTGAGACACAACTCCTATCAACCGGTCTTGGTGAAGTTCTAGAGATGTCTAAATCTGGACAAGTAAAAGTACTGGCAGTAACGGCGCCAAAACGTCTTGAAGCAGCACCAGATATCCCAACACTAACTGAGTACGGCAATGAAACTGTATTTGCGAACTGGCGTGGCTTCTTCGCGGCTCCAAACACTAGCCAAGCGAAAATCGATGAGTGGAACGAAGCGTTAGGCAAAATGTACAAAACCGATGAGTGGCAAGTGGTTCGTGACCGTAATGGTTGGATCGATAACTACAAAGCCGACAAAGACTTCTACGCCTTCTTAGAAGATCAAGAAAAACAGATGGGCGACCTAATGCGTGAGCTAGGGTTCTTGAAGTAACCAATAACGATAGAGGGTCATAGTGCCCTCTTACTCTTTCCTTGTTTCGCCGTACATGAGTTTACTAAAACTCCTTTGTTTATTCGTAACGTATTACCAAAGCTTGCCGATTCGTTGTACACGCAAGTGGCTAAAGCAGCACTGTAATTCGCTTACCTTAGGTTAGTGATCCCAGACATTACTCATTAACTCGCTCATATACGGCTTTTTTACTTTCTACACACCCCAAATGGAGTTGGATATGTCGGACTTACCAACCAAATTTTTTAGCAAAGAGTCTCTGCTTTCGAGTGATCGTCTCGGCGCAATGATCTTCATGCTAGCGTGCTTGTGCTACGGCTACCAAACTACCCTAATTCCGCTATTTCCCGGTGATGAGTATGAACCCTTCACCGCGAGAACACTGCCTACCCTGCTGACTTTCATCGGTATCGGGCTGTCGCTGATTTTGCTTGTTACTGGCCAACCAGACAAAAAGCTTAAGTGTGAAACCGCGCCTTTGAACTGGAAACTACTGATTGGTTTCTTGGTGCTAATGGCATTTTACGGCGTTGGACTGACATACCTAGGCTTCGTTTTAGCAACAAGTTTCTTCTTGCTTGCTGGCTTTTACCTACTGGGAGAGCGCCGCAAGTCAATCTTGTTTGGCGCATCGTTTCCTTTCGTTATCGCGTTCTTTCTTCTTTTAACTCAAGGCTTAGATATCTACCTAGAGCCTGGTTTAATCTTCACTCTTTGGTAGGGGCAACATTATGTTAGACGGAATTTTACAAGGACTTTCGACCGCCGTGATGCCAATGAACATCATGATGGTTATCGTGGGCTGTTTCGTTGGTACCTTCATCGGTATGCTTCCAGGATTAGGTCCAATCTCGGCGATTGCTCTCATGATCCCTATCACCTACGGTCTAGATCCTTCTTCTGGCCTTATCTTGATGGCGGGTGTTTACTATGGCGCGGTATTTGGCGGCTCGACGTCATCAATCCTAATCAACGCTCCAGGTTGTTCTTCAACCGTTGTAACCGCTTTCGACGGCTACCCAATGGCGCAAAAAGGCCAAGCAGGTAAAGCACTAGCCCTTGCTGCGTACTCTTCTTTTACTGGCGGTACGCTTTCAGCAATCATGCTATTAATCGCAGCTCCGGCGCTAGCAAGCGTGTCACTGAGCTTCCAGTCTTCTGACTACTTTGCACTGATGCTATTAGGTCTATCTGCTGTAGCAGCGTTTGCTGGCCCTGGTCAGGTTATCAAAGCGTGGATGATGACTATCTTAGGCTTAATGCTATCAACCGTAGGTATCGACAAAGGTGTTGGGGTCGAGCGTTTCACATTCGGCCTAACCGACTTAATGGACGGCTTTAGCTTCCTACTACTTGCGATGGCAACCTTTGCTCTGGGCGAAACCTTAATGGGCATTCTTAAACCAGAAAAAGACACCAGTGCCGAAGAAAGCCAAAAGATGTCTGATATCGGTAGCATGAAAGTGACCAAAGAAGAGATCAAAGAAGTCGCGCCGGTTTCAATTCGCTCTTCAATCCTTGGCTTCTTTACAGGTGTATTACCGGGCGCAGGTGCCACTATTGCGGCATTCCTAAGTTACGGCATGGAGCGTAGCCTTGCACCAAAAGACAAACAGAAAGAATTCGGTCAAGGAAGCATTCGCGGTCTTGTTGCTCCAGAATCGGCAAACAACGCAGCATCAAGCGGCTCGTTCGTACCACTGCTAACGCTTGGTATTCCTGGCTCTGGTACAACAGCTATCATGCTTGGCGCATTAATCGCTTACGGTATCCAACCTGGTCCTCGACTATTTGTCGAGCATCCAGATGTATTCTGGTCGGTAATCATCTCTATGTACTTTGGTAACATCGTACTGGTTATCTTGAACCTACCACTTATTCCGTACATCTCTAAACTGCTAGCTGTACCGAGAACCGTATTGCTACCAATGATTTTGTTCTTCTCAATCACAGGTGTTTACTTGGTTTCTTTCAACACCATGGATGTATTTGTGATGCTGATTATTGCGATGGCTGCCATTGCATTGAGGCTGGCTAACTTCCCTCTCGCACCGCTTCTGCTTGGCTTTATCTTAGGTGGTTTGATGGAAGAGAACTTAAGACGAGCACTGATGATCAGTGATGGTGAACTGAGCTTCCTTTGGGAAAGACCAATTACGATGACATTCACGATCCTAGCCGTGTTGGTTCTTGCAAGCCCGATTCTGGTTAAGCTCTTCAAGAGCTTTAGAGCAAAACCTGTCGAGGTGTAACCAACACTCACACATGGTACAAAGTTCGAAACCCTAAAGGAGCCTCTGGCTCCTTTTTTTTATCCTCCGCTGAGAATAAACACGGCTTTAAGATGGTAGCAAACTCACAAACTCACGCTTTTAAAACGCTCAGCTCTGATATTCTTAACAAAATAAAGTAAGGTAACCAGTCATTTAACGCGTTGGATTCAAAACTATGGATTGGTTGATTCTATTTTTGTCAGGAGTAATTGGTGGTGTGCTTAACTCTATTGCAGGAGGTGGCAGCTTCATAACTTTCCCTGCTCTATTGTTTGCAGGCGTCCCTCCGATTGCGGCCAACGCCACGAATACTTTCGCCTCTTGTGCCGGCTACATCAGTGGCGCTTACGCTTTGCGTCATGAGATTCAGTCCGGTACCAAGCAACTCAAACTCGTTATCGCTTTATGCGTGTTAGGTGGCGGTATTGGTGCTTTCTTGTTATTGCACACGCCAGAGGCTCTATTTACCCAGTCCGTACCTTGGTTACTACTTTTTGCCGCACTACTGTTTACCTTTGGTGGGACACTAAACAAATGGCTTAAACAAGCAACCGTGAAACACAAACACGCCACCAGCGCTGGGGCATTTTTTTCAGCACTGTTACTACTGATTGTTTGTATCTACGGGGGCTATTTCAATGCGGGTTTAGGCATAGTGACATTGAGCTACTTGGCTCTGGCTGGCTACACCAATATTAATGTTATGAATGGCATCAAGTTATTGGTTTCGGCTTGTGCTTCCCTAGCTGCGATAGTCTTTTTTATCGTCAAAGGTTCGATTGACTGGCCATCGGGTATGGCAGTTTTGATGGGAACCTTGGTTGGTGGTTATTACTCAGCCAAAGTCTCTCGTCGTATTCCACAACAATACGTTCGAAATACAGTGATCATTGCTAGTTTCTTAATCACGGCTTACTTCTTTTACGCCAGTTAAACGCAGAATTTTTTGTTACTCACACAAGAGTGACTGTCTGCACAACGTTACTCTCGAACTAGCCAGACCACTATTATATTACTTATATAATAGCCAGCGTGGAATGTGTGAATACCGTCATCGAATTAGTAAATTTGATATTAATTTAGGCTATTTTTTAGCCTTTATTATGAACAAAGTGGGATAATTCTCCTGTCGAAAATGAGACTTCATTAGGAGGCGTTATGAACATTAAACTCGGTCATGTCATGTCATCAAGTCGACTCATTTGCTTTGTGGCTTTTCTTGCCGCAACGTTCGCGTGGATCTTAAAAATGCCTGCTCTGTTTTCTGTATCTGCGCTTTTCTTACTGGTCAGCGCCATCGTTTATGTCGTCGATATCTGGAAGAACCAAAAGAGAAATCGCGAAGCTTAAGACTTAACAGCACTAAGCTGAATACACGAAAAAAGGAGCGCTTAGGCTCCTTTTGTATTTTGTGTTCATCGCTTTCTTGTTAACGACGCCTTCTCATTATCGACGAAAGTTACGACCGTTGCCGCCGCGACGAGCTTTAAATGCAGAAGCCGCTTTCGCTTGTGAAGCTTGAATCGACTCTACTGTTAGCTCCATAGGCTCACGAGGCTCTAATCCGTGGCGGAATGTACGTGAACGTGGAGGCATTTGGTATTCAATATCTGACGCTTTAGGCATACGCTTGAAACGGTAAAGATAGAAGTTTTCAACCTTTTCACGAGCCCACTCAGTCTTCTTAAGGTATTTAACAGCGCTTGCGATAGTTGGCTTAGTGTTAAAGCAGTTCATACGCATTGCCGCATCTAAAATCTCCCAACCATAATGATCCACTAATTCATTGATCATGGTTTCAAGCTTTAAGCCATGCAGTGGGTTATTTCGTTGCAGTTCGATTCTTTCTTCTTCAGTCATAACATTACCTTTTTCAAGGCAGATCAACGCCTTGAATATACGCGAGAACACCGTCATCACTGACCGCTTCTTGCTCAATCACTTAGGCATTATGTCCATTGCCCTTATTTATTTCGTTATGATGGCATAAAGCGCGTCGGTTATCCTATTTATCTTTTCATTTAATTTTAAAACGTTCATTAAATGCTCTGACACTCAACATTTGGTCTAGCTGCTGCTTGGACCTACACAAACAAAAGTGCGAGTTAACAAAAATGATGAGAACAAACTGAAATAACCTTTATTTTTTTATTGTTATTGTCTTTTATCCGCACGCTGTGCTATGGTTTGAGTAACGTCGAAAAATAAAATTACACTACTAAACAATGATATAACTATAAATAAAGGTTGGCTTGCAACATGTTTGACTACTCCCAGATCAATAGAGTAGCCGCACAGGATAAGGACATTATCGCCATCGTAGATGACCTTTTCCGGCTAGCTCGTGAACATTACCCCTCATTATCACGGCTCTCGGTCATATTATGCAGTGACAATAGAGCATCGAACTATTTTGTGTCAGATGCACTGAGTAAAGAAGCTGAACATCGTTATATTGATCTAGAAATAAAACCAGAATCAGCGTTGTCGCGATTAGCAGAATCTCTCGATACTCGCATCATTCATGATCTCAGCTCGACTCCACCAACAGAGCAAACTTGCCATTTGTTAACGCTCGGCCATCAGAGCAGTTACACAACCCCTATTCACTACCAAGAACATAATCTTGGGTTTGTATTCGTGAATGCCTCATCGATTGGGTTCTTTTCTAAATCATCAATACAATGCGAAATGGCTTATCTCACTCAAGTCATCTCAAGCTTGTTCATTCAACTGTTCGAGCGGCAACGTCACTTCCAATCTTCCTTAGCCATTGCATTGAATATGGGGCACGCTCGCGATCCGGAAACCAAAGAGCATCTAATTAGAATGGGCAAATACAGTGAGCAATTGGCTCGAACCCTGTCAAATACAAACACAGAGATTACCCACCAATTCATCCATCGTATTCGCTTATATGCGCCCTTTCACGATATAGGGAAATACCGAATTCCAGATAATGTATTGTTCAGTACCGAGCGTTTCTCCGATGAGGAAAGAGCGATAATGAACAACCATACGTTATATGGGGAAGACATGATTAACGATGTGGTTTCGCTATCGCACCACAGCTCAATGTGTTCAAAAGAAATTCAGTTCATCAAGAATATCGTGCGTCATCACCATGAAAGGTTTGATGGTTCAGGCCTACCCGATGCCTTAAAAGGCCAAGCCATACCGTTGGAAGCCAGAATAGTGACCTTAGCGGATGTGTTTGATGCGCTGATGAGTAAGAGAGCCTATAAACGAGCATGGACATTAAATGAAGTGATGGAATACATAGAGGTACACAACGGTTCGATGTTTGACCCACAGTGTGTCAAAGCGCTGAAACAGAACCTCGACTACTTCCTGTCAATTAGAAAGCAATATAACGACGATATTCAACCGCAAGCCATGACAGCTTAGTTAGGGCGTGTTGTTCTTTCGAGCTGGTTTTTGCAGCGAGTTGCTGGGTATTTATACAAGGCAGAGGCTTTGACGTGTAGCTAGCCTACATGAGAAGCCGATAACGCAGTAGAAATGACCAGCAAACGCTGCCCGAAGGGTTCGGCTAAAAGCGTTTTACTCTTTGTTGAGGGAGATTTGCTTAGAATGACTAGGCTACTTCCCCCTCGCCGCGATTAAAACGCTTTTATCTCGAACAAAATTTAACCACGAAAGATCAACACGCCCTAGTACTTAACCTGCAAGATCTCAATCTAATATCAAGCGTTAACTAAACCACACACAACAAAAAAGGATGCCAATTGGCATCCTTTTGATTTCTAGCTTTCACATTTAAGGGCATCTGGGCTCTTAACAGCTTCTCACTACGATT
Source organism: Vibrio sp. Isolate22 (assembly GCF_022398115.1). NCBI lineage: Bacteria > Pseudomonadati > Pseudomonadota > Gammaproteobacteria > Vibrionales > Vibrionaceae > Vibrio > Vibrio sp. Isolate22. The sequence goes on from NZ_JAKEUW010000034.1 coordinate 41,434, forward strand.
ATACGTCGTAAGTTGTAGAAGCAGTGTCGCCGCCTGTACCAGTCCAGTTTGTGTGGAAGAACTCACCACGTGGACAGTCAGTACGCTCATAAGTGTGAGCACCGAAGTAGTCACGTTGAGCTTGAAGCAGGTTAGCTGGTAGACGTGCAGTTGTGTAACCATCTAGGAAAGATAGCGCAGAAATCGTACATGGCATTGGAATACCAGACTCTAGAGATTTCGCTGCTACTTTACGCCATGCCGCTAGGCTGCTTTGTAGGATGTTTTTGAAGTACTCGTCAGAACCTAGGAACGCGATGTCTGGGTTTGCTTCGTACGCATCACGGATGTTGCCTAGGAATGCAGAACGGATGATACAACCACCACGCCACATTAGTGCTACGTTACCGTAGTTTAGATCCCAGCCGTTCTCGTTAGATGCTTCGCGCATTAGCATGAAGCCTTGAGCGTAAGAGATGATCTTAGAAGCTAGTAGAGCTTGACGTAGTGCATCAACCCACTCTTGCTTGTCACCTTCAACTGGAGTAATTGTCTTACCGAATAGAGTTTCAGCTTCAACACGTTGATCTTTCAGTGCAGATAGGCAACGAGAGAATACAGACTCAGAGATAAGTGTTAGAGGAATACCTAGGTCTAGTGCGTTGATACCTGTCCACTTACCAGTACCTTTTTGGCCTGCAGTGTCTAGGATTTTCTCAACTAGCGCTTCACCGTCTTCATCTTTGTAGCCAAGGATGTCAGCAGTGATTTCTACTAGGTAGCTGTCTAGCTCAGTCTTGTTCCAATCAGCAAATACAGCTTGCATCTCGTCAGCAGACATACCTAGGCCATCTTTCATGAACTGGTAAGCTTCAGTAATAAGCTGCATGTCACCGTATTCGATGCCGTTGTGTACCATCTTAACGAAGTGACCAGCACCGTCGTTACCAACCCAGTCACAACAAGGCTCGCCAGCGTCAGTTTTTGCAGAGATACCTTGGAAGATTGGCTTAACCGCTTCCCAAGCTTCAGCTGCGCCGCCTGGCATGATTGAAGGACCGAAACGAGCACCTTCTTCACCACCAGATACACCAGTACCGATGAAGTGGATGCCTTTTTCACGACAGTGCGCTACGCGACGGTTAGTGTCTGGGTAGTTAGTGTTACCACCATCAATGATGATGTCGCCTTCGTCTAGAAGTGGGATTAGGTTGTCGATGAACGTGTCTACAACGTCACCAGCACGAACCATAAGCATCACTTTACGTGGCGTTTCTAGTTTCTCAACTAGCTCTTCTAGAGAGTAAGCACCAACAATGTTGGTACCTTTAGCTGGACCTTCTAGAAACTCGTCTACTTTCGCAGCAGTACGGTTGTGAGCCACAACTTTGAAGCCGTGGTCATTCATGTTTAGGATAAGGTTCTGACCCATTACTGCTAGGCCAATTACACCGATATCACCTTTCATTATTTATATCTCCTTGCGGCTAGTCGCACTTATGCGATAGCACTTGCTGCATTTGAATCTAGGAACCACTCTGTTTCACCAGTTTTAGACTGGATTTTCGCTGCCGGGTAAGGCAACTCTGAAGCAGGAGTAGTATGAATTTCTTTAACGACCTCAACTTTACCTGCACCCAGTACTAGGTAGCTGATTCGTTTTGCTGCTTCTAAAACTTTCGCAGTTTTAGAAACACGGATTTGACCAGACTCAGGGTGAGAAGCCAGTACAGACAGGTTCTCATCTTGGTAGTTTGTTGCACCTGGGAATAGTGAAGCCGTGTGGCCGTCTGCGCCAACACCTAGCAGAATCCAATCGAAAACAGGTGTGCCGTTTTCGCAAGGAATCACATCAGCCATTTCTTTAGCGAAACGCTCAGCTTCAGCTTTTGGCTCATCTTCACCACGAATGCGGTGAATGTTCTCAGCAGGAAGGTTCACTTGAGAGAATAGAAGTGCGTTTGCTTCGCCGTAGTTGCTTTCAGCATCATCCGGTGCAACACAACGTTCATCACCCCACCAGAAGTGAAGGTTGTTCCATTGAATGCCTTCTGCGTATGGCGCTTGAGCCAATAGTTTGAAAAGCATCTTAGGTGTACTACCACCAGACAGTGAAATGTGAACAGGTTTACCCTGCTCGCTGTACGCTTTCATTTCGTTTGCTAGGTTTTCAACAACTAGCTCTGGCGTTTCAAAGATCTTGTGGTTGATCATAGTTCGCAGTAATCCGTGTCTGTTAAGTTTTTGCATGGGAAACGCCATGCGCGGCCATCACGTTGCAGAAGTTCATCCGCTTCCTGTGGGCCCCAAGTACCACAAGCATAGCCAAACAGTGCTTGAGGATCTTGTTTGAAGTCTAAGATTGGTTGAACGTACTTCCAACATGCTTCTACTGCATCGGTACGTGCAAACAGAGTTGCGTCACCGTTTAGCGCATCAAGAAGTAGACGCTCGTAAGCTGTTAGCATTTGAGTTTCTGGCAAGTCAGAGTAAGAGAAGTTCATTTTCACTTCTTTTGCTTTGAAGCCTGCGCCCGGCTCTTTCAATCCAAAGCTCATCTGAATACCTTCGTCCGGTTGGATACGGATAATCAGTTTGTTCTCTGGTGCATCTTGACCAAATACTGGGTGCGGCGTGTTCTTGAAGTGAATCACGATTTCCGTAACGCGTGTTGGTAAGCGTTTACCGGTACGCACGTAGAATGGAACCCCATTCCAACGCCAGTTATTGATGTGCGCTTTCAGACCAATGTAAGTTTCAGTACGAGAGTCATCTGCAACACCGTGCTCTTCACGGTAGCCAAGCAAATGCTGGCCGCGAACGTCAGAAGCAGTGTACTGACCTAGCACGAGATCTTTACGCAGTTCTTCTTCTTCAAGAGGCTTCAGACACTGAAGTACTTTAACCACTTCGTCACGAATAGAGTCAGCGTTAATTTGAGCTGGTGGTTCCATACCAACCATTGCTAATACTTGTAGCAAGTGGTTTTGGAACATATCACGAACTGCGCCAGAACCATCGTAGTAGCCGCCACGTTCTTCAACGCCAAGGAATTCTGCACCTGTGATTTCAACGTAATCAATAAAGTTACGGTTCCACAGTGGTTCAAACATAGCATTTGAGAAACGAAGCACTAGAAGGTTTTGTACCGTCTCTTTACCTAAGTAGTGGTCGATACGGTAGATCTGGTGTTCTTGGAAGTGATGATGGATCTCTTCATCTAACGCTTGAGCAGAAGCTAAATCGTAACCAAATGGCTTCTCGATGATCAGACGGCGCCAGCCATTCGTTTCATCGTTAAGGCCATGTGCAGCAAGGTTTGCTGGGATAACACCGTACAGGCTTGGCGGCGTTGCCAAGTAGAACAAAGTGTTGTGGTTTTCGAATTGGTAGTCTTGCTCAAGTTTGTCTAGACGTTGTGCTAAACGAGCGTAATCGTCTACATCTGAAGTGTTGATCGCTTGGTAATGCAAATGTTCAATAAATGCATTCAGCGTCTCTGGTTCAGTTTGTTCCATTTCCTGAAGAGACTTCTTCAGCTTCTCACGGTAAGACTCATCGCTGTACTCAGTACGGCTCACTCCAAGAATCGCAAAGGATTCTGGTAGTTGATTGCTAGCATACAGGTGGTACAAAGCAGGAATTAACTTACGGTAAGTTAGATCTCCCGACGCACCAAAAATAACGATGCTGCTGTTTTCAGGTATTACCATCATCTTTCCTATAAAAACAAGGTTTTTAGTATTCGCTAAAGGTATCAGCGACATACGAAAATAGATAATAGGTCTTGGCTATTACATCAATAGCAAGTGCCTATTACACTTGAGAATGCGTTTGGTAAACGAGGGTGAATGCTATCACCACTATTCGGGACAGTATTGTCTATGAGTATTTGTTTTACATCAACCACTGTGAAGGCAATCGATTAAATATTGACTCTTTTCGAACAAAATATAATCGACCATAGATTTCTCAAGGGTTGAAACAGAAGCAAATCGGCATTCTCGAACATTGTAGTCGAGAAAGAATGGCATCTGGTCTGTGGAGTGAGTAGAGAGAGGTGAAAAAGAAAGCAAAGCCAGCTTATTCAACTGGTTTTACACATAATGAGTAGCAAAAGGTTATCTCTTAAATAGAAGGATAGATACGCTACCTTGTGGCTTTGTTGTAGTAACGTTCAGGTCGTCCCACCGTACCGTAATTCAAATCAGCGGCTAACTCTCCAGTGGTAATCAAAAACTCAAGATAGCGTCGTGCTGTAGTTCGGCTTGCACCAATGCGTTCACCAGCCTCATCAGCCGTGATGTTCACCGAATCTGCGTGTTGAAAAATCGCGCGAATCTTATCGAGAGTTACGCCGTCGATCCCTTTAGGTAACGTCGATACTTTTGCAGAGTCTGCTTTAGCATTAGCTTGCAACATCTTATCGACCAAACCTTGGTTAAGATCCGACACACTCTCGAACTCTTGTTGCTGTGACTGATACTTCTTCAGCGCAGCTTCCAAGCGAGGAAACATGACTGGTTTCAATAGGTAATCCACCACACCACCACGCATCGCTGTCTGTAAGGTGTCCACATCTCGGGCTGCGGTAATTAAAATCACATCACACCCTTGATTGTTACCTCTAACATGATTAAGAATATCGAGCCCACTGCCGTCTGGCAGATACACATCTAAAAGCACTAAATCTGGCTTTAAGATATCCAACTGCATTAACGCTTCTGAATGGGTGGTCGCTATTCCGACAACATCAAAACCTCCCATCTGCTCTAGATAGCGATGGTGAAGTTCTGCAATCGCAATATCATCTTCAATGACCATGACTCTCGTGATTGCGTTCATTTAAGTTCTTCCTTTAACCATTATTTTTCCGTCACGGTGATCTTAATAGATTCACTCGTTCTCTATTGTTCTTCTTTCGGCAAATACACTGTCATGCGCGAGCCAAAGTCATTGTTGTCGGCCATTTCTAACTGCCCTTGATAGCGGTCAGTGAGCTGCTTAACCAAATACAAGCCAACACCGCGGTTTTGTTTGGCTTTACTCGACACCCCTTTCTCAGTCAGCGCATCGGTTGCTAAGTGCTTGGGTAATCCACATCCTTTATCTTCCACTTCCACGATGATCTCGTTACCAAAATCACTGATAGATACTTCAATCACTCGACGTGAAGGGACAATCTGCCCCTCTTGTTTTATCGCTGACATTGTCGCATCAAAAGCATTGTCAATGAGGTTACCAAGAATAGTGACAACGTCATCAGCGTTCAGCCAATTTGGTAATGCCTCTAGCCTAGACCCCTCTTCAACTTTGAGTTCTAAGCCTATCTCACGTGCGCGCTCAGTTTTGCCTAGCAGCATGCCCGCAATCAGTGGATCTTTTACCGTTTCTCTCAAGAACTCGATAAGGCTTTGATAGTGAGCTGTTTCTTGCCCAATCAATTGCTGAACAGATTCCAACTCACCCATCTGGATCAAGCCACTGATCGTGTTTAGCTTATTCTTATGCTCGTGAGTTTGTGAGCGTAATAAATCGGCATATTCTTTGGTTTGGGAAAGCTGGTCCGTTAAGTCACTAATCTCATCGCGCAATCGGAAACTGGATACCGCTCCTACTACTTCACCCGCTACAATGATGGGGCTTCGGTTGGCGATGATTCGTTTGTTATTGAGATACAGCTCGATGTCATGATCAGTGTCACCTGTCGATAGTAACTGCTCCAAGTCACTGCCAACCAACACATCAGAAAGGCGCTGTTGATTTAGGGCGGATTCTCTATCGATAGATAAAATATCGCAGGCGCTCTTATTTATTGAGCGCAAAATTCCATTCTTATCGATACTTAAAATGCCCTCTTTAACCGTACTCATGGTCACATCAAGTTCGACATATAAGCGGCCAATCTCTTCCGGTTCAAACCCCAAGATAGCGCGTTGGAAACGACGAGAAACGTAGCTTGAAATAAGAGCGTTAACCGCGACCACCAGCAATGCCATCACAATCAAAAAAGCCAAATAAGGTTCTATTCTGTCTTGGAGGGAATCTAAAAGATAACCGACCGAGACAACACCAATTATCGTGCCATCAGCATCTTTTACCGCTGATTTACCACGTACTGAAAAGCCCAGAGAGCCTTTCGCGGTCGACACATAGGACTCTCCATGCACCAAAGCCTTTTGGTTATCGCCGCCTCGCATTGGTTTGCCGAGCCTGTCGTCATAGGGGTGAATCAAACGAACGCCCTTCTCGTCACCGACAACGATAAATGCAGCACCAATCAGCTGAGTAAGGTTTCGGAATTTGGCTTGAGTTTCTTCTGAAAGAATATGAGGAGCACCGTGAGAGTTTAAGGTTCCATTTTCTTGAATAATGCGTGTCACAAGCGGTGACTCAGCAAGAAAATCAGCAACACCGAGCGCTTTCAGGCCCATCTCTTGCTCTTGAGATTGTTTTATATAAGCAAAACCTGCCGCTGAAAGTATCAACAGCTCAACAAGGCCAGTGACCGTCATGATAATCAGCAACCTTTTTCTGAAGCTGATACTACTCCATTTCATATAAATCCGTCCCTAGTGCTTAGCTGGTAATGTTAACACTAAGTTAATCACCGCACCTTTACGCCAATCCGAATTTGTGACTATTGCTCAACTAAATAATTAACCAAATTGTTAATTGATATTCCTTTATGTTCGACGTACACGCCAATCGTTCACTTTTAGAACGGATTAGCTGAAAAACTCAAATATTCGAACAAATATTGAGCTAGATCACTAAGGTTTTAGGTGTTTTTTAGGGTGTTCAAAATAAATACAATTATAATGATTGCATATGCAGAAGTTTAACGTTGCTGAGTGACGAGTCTTAATTTCAAGACCACGATTTGCACTTATTTTTCAGTTAACAGACACGCAACATTTTTTGAGTTACAGGACTTGCCATCCAAAAAAGAAGGGCGAGCTGTCATATCACTAATGCACATCATTCTGCACTATTGATATTTGACTGACAATCCAACAGTTATTCGCTAGTGAGAAGTAACTGACAAAACCAGCCCTGAATAACCAATAAGGAAGAGCTTAAGCAATCGCTCAATGGCAATGCCTGATAGAAACAGGATAAAAAACATAACGTACAAACATTGTTGAAAAGGAAACCAGGCAATGAAACGCGATACTTTTGGAATCTGCCTTACAAAGGCTATGCTGTTCAAAAACTTACAATCTACTTTTACTCATGTCAGAGCATATGAGAAGAACGAGACTTCCCCTCTCGATCTAAAAGTGTTGTTAGCTTTCCCGCAAATGTCAGGTAGAGATTTATTACAAACGATGCAAGGTTCACGACAATTGGTGTGGCGTGCCGATCACCATTGCCCAAGCTTTAAATAGCACCCTCCATTTGTAGTAGTTTCTTCTATACTGAACTTAAAGAGCACGATTCGTCGTGCTTTTTTTGTTTCTTTGTCTTAAGCCGCTAAATCCTTAATAGCATTCACATTATGTTAACGATTGATTAGGTTATTTGCCCACATGAGGTAATCTGTTCAAGACAAATGATGATCCCCCTGTTAACATTAGAGTTAATACTCTAATTTGGTAATTAATGCAGATGACCAAACCGACATTCCGATGCCTTGTGATTGCCAGTATCCTTTTCGGTACTATCAGTACGCCAAGCTATGCTGCCCCACTCACTTTTTCTGAGGCGTGGCAAATTCTCCAAGAGAACAACAATTCTCTTGCGGCTCAACAAGCTAATGTAGAGCGTTATCAACATCTCCAAAATGCAACTGGAAGCCTCAACCTGCCTTCAGTGACGTTAGGTGCTAACTACACTCACCTTGATAATGATGTGACCATCAATGGTGAACAGTTCGCTGATAGCCTGAGTGGTGTACCCTCCATTGGACTCCCTGTTCCTCCTCAAATTATCAGTGCGCTCGGCGGTATTACTTCAACGATTACCGAGCAAGATATCTTCAGCTCTTCTATTCGCGCAGTATGGCCTATTTTTACAGGAGGTCGAATTACCGCAGCACAAACCGCTGCTGAAGGTAAAAGCGAAGAAGCGCAAAGCCAACTCTTGATGGAAAAGCAGGCTCGCTACGAAGACTTAAGCAAGTACTACTTCTCAGTGATCTTAGCTGAAGATGTCGTAGAAACGCGTCGAGCAGTCGAAGTTGGCTTAACTCAGCACCGAGATTTCGCTATCAAGATGGAACAGCAAGGGCAAATTGCACGAGTAGAACGCCTTCAAGCAGACGCTTCTTTAGATAAAGCGGTAGTGGAACGCACCAAGGCTGAAAATGATCTTAAGATTGCTCAATTAGCCCTTACCCAAATTCTTGGTCAAAGCCAAAGCGTTGAACCTTCAGAGCAACTGTTTATCAACAAAAACCTACCTCATATGGATGTGTTTATTGATCAAACATTGATGACTTATCCGGGCCTAAAAATTCTCGATGCGAAAGAGAAGCAAGCAAGTAGCTTAATCAAAGCAGAAAAAGGCAAGTACTACCCAGAGGTTTACCTATACGGAGATTACAACCTCTATGAAGACGATTCACTCGCTAGCGAAATGAAACCAGATTGGTTAGTCGGTATCGGTGTTAACGTACCACTACTCGACACTTCAGGTCGTTCAGACAAAGTGGCGGCTGCGCACAGTGCAGTATCACAGGTTAAATTCCTTAAGTCGCAAGCAAAGCAAGACTTAACTGTGTTGGTGCAAAAGACCTACCTCGAAGCAAACCAAGCTATTGAAGAAGTCCAAGGGCTAAACTCTAGTTTATCGCTAGCTCAAGAGAATCTGCTACTTCGCAAAAAAGCCTTCACTCAAGGGCTCTCTAACTCGTTAGAAGTGGTTGACGCTGAGCTATACCTTGCGAGCATCAAAACACAGCAATCCGCTGCACGATTTAAATACCTAATCTCGCTCAACAAGCTTTTAGCGCTCAGCAGCGAAATGAATGCTTATTCGAGCTACTTAACTTCTTCTGTCACGTCTGATTTCGACTCACAAACAGACACCGCTAGCCAGTCAAAAGGATAATTCATGAAACCTATTAAGCCTCTTCTTCTATCTATAGTTGGTATCGGCATTGTTGGCTGGGTCGGATACAGTTTTTACCAAGCGTACCAACCTCAGCCCGTTAAGCTTCAAGGCCAAATCGATGCTCAGCAATACAGCATCTCTTCGAAAGTGCCAGGCCGAATTGACGAAGTATTTGTACGTAAAGGCGACTCTGTTGAGAAAGGTGAGTTGATCTTTTCTCTTCTGAGCCCAGAAATTGACGCAAAGTTAGAACAAGCTAAAGCTGGTGAAAAAGCGGCTGGTGCTCTGGCTCAAGAAGCAGAAAATGGCGCACGTACTCAGCAAATCCAAGCGGCCAAAGACCAATGGCTGAAAGCCAAAGCAGCCGCTGATTTAATGGAGAAAACCTACCAGCGAGTAAACAACCTTTACAACGATGGCGTAGTCGCTGAGCAAAAGCGTGATGAAGCCAAAACACAGTGGCAAGCAGCAAAATACACAGAAAGCGCGGCTTTCCAGATGTATCAGCTAGCACAAGAAGGTGCCCGTGATGAAACCAAAGTAGCTGCCGCTCAAAAAGCATTGATGGCCGCAGGTGCAGTCGCTGAGGTTGAAGCTTATGCAAAAGACACACAGATACACAGCTGGTTCAGCGGTGAGGTATCTCAAGTGCTACTGAGTAGCGGAGAGTTAGCGCCACAAGGGTTTCCAGTTGTCACTGTGATCGATACTAAAGACGCATGGGCGGTACTTAACGTTCGTGAAGATATGCTCAAGCACTTTGAGAAAGGCGCACAATTTGAAGCTTACCTACCCGCTTTAGATAAGTCGCTGACTTTCCAAGTGACGCATATTGCTGTTATGGGTGATTTTGCAACTTGGCGTTCAACCGATGCTGCGCAAGGCTTTGACTTACGTACATTTGAAGTAGAAGCTCGCCCTGTAGATACAAGTGAAACACTGCGCATGGGTATGAGCCTTGTGGTTGAGCTTTAGGTGACGTATGTCTGCTAATTCTCACTTACCAGAGCATCACCAAGCGAAAAGCAATTTGCTTAGACAGTGGGCTATTGTACGTAAAGACAAGTGGCTGCTGTCGTGCTTAACTTGGATCCCCTTGCTGCTTGCTGCAAGTATTTGGCTGATTTTCTCACAAGGCATCGCTCGTGACTTACCTGTTGCTGTGGTTGACCTAGAACACAGCCAAATTTCACAGCAGTTTACTCGCTTAGTCGATGCGTCACCGACCCTGCAAGTCACTCAGAAATACAGCTCCGCAAGTGAAGCAGCTAAAGCCATGATTGAACGTGATATCTACGGCTATGTTGTTATACCTAGACACTTTGACCGAGACCTTTACCTTGGGCTAAATCCGCAGGTATCCGTGTTCTACAACAGCCAATTTATATTGATTGGTAAACTGGTGAACTCAGCTCTACTGCAAGCTCAGGGCACGTTCAACGCTCAACTCGAAGTGGTTAGACAGCTTTCACACGGTGACACCACGGTACAATCTGCATTGGGGCAAGCTGTCACCGTACAAAGCCAAATCACGCCATTGTTTAACAAGAACACCAGTTACGCTCAGTTCTTGGTATCTGCCGTAATTCCTGCTTTATGGCAGATCATGATTGTAGTTGGAACAATTTTGATACTGACTGCAAATGTACGCACGCGTGGGCTTCAAGCATGGCTATCTCACTCTCCTGTTAAAGCACTCGCATCAACATTAACTCCTTATGTTGTGCTGTTTTTGGGGTTCGGTATTGCCTTTAGTTTTTGGTTTTATCGCCTTTTAGAGTGGCCATTTAACGGCAGCTTTATGGCATTAACCATCGCACAGTTACTAACGGTTATTAGTTGTATCATTATGGGTTGCTTGTTCTTCTTCTTGACGCTTGATCCAGCAAGAGCGATGAGTTTTGCTGGCGCATTTACGGCACCAAGTTTTGCCTTTATGGGAATCACCTTCCCTGTCACAGACATGAATACGGCAGCCCTAGTTTGGAGAAGCCTATTGCCTGTTAGCCATTACATTGAAGTACAAACGGCTCAGTCCAGTTATGGTGTGAGCGCTGCGCAATCGCTGATGAACCTCACTTCAATGTTTTGGTATGTTATTCCTGCTTTTATGGTGATCTTGTTGATTAAAAAGCACTTAGCGCAAGCAGCACAGTCGACACAAGCAGAACATCAAGGAGTAAATAAATGAGCTTTACTCAATTGCTGAAACAAGAATTACTGGCGGTTCTTCGTAACCCTGTTGTATTACTGACGGTGTTTGGTGGCGTGGTCTTTTACTCATTCTTGTACCCGCTACCCTACGCCAATCAAGTACCTCAACAATTGAAGGCATCAGTCGTGAACCTAGATAAGAGCCAAAGTAGCTACCACTTGGAGCGAATGGTCGATGCGACCTCTCAAATTGATTTGGTTCGCCGTGACTCCACTATCGCTGACGCGAAGCAGGCCATGCTCAACCAAGAAATTGGTGGGTTCATCATCATTCCTGAAGACTTCTACAAAGACCTACTTCTAGGAAAAAGTCCAACGCTCTCTTATGCAGGTGATGCGTCTTACTTCTTGGTTTACGGCACTATAGTTGAAGGGCTTGCGAAGGCTGGCGGCACGCTAGCGGCACAAGTAAAGGTCAGCCACCTCTTAATTGAAGGCGTGCCTTTAGAATCCGCAGCCAAAGGTTATAGTGCATTTAGCTTAAATCTAAAACCTACTTTCAATAGTCGTATGGGATACATCGATTACGTGGTTCCGGCTGTCTTTGTGTTGATCCTTCAGCAAACTCTAGCCATGGCATCCGGGTTGGTTGGTGCGACACAAAACGCCCAGTCTACGTTCGGTTACTGGAGTAAAACCTCTCCAGCAAAACTTATCCTTGCTCGTTGTTGCACCTTAGTAGGCATCTACTATTTGTTATCGATGTACTACTTCGGAGCCAGCTTTTCGATGTACGGCATAAACCAGCTCGCCGCTATCTCACAGATTTTAACCTTGTTACTGCCCTTCTTATTGGCTAGCTGTTTAATCGGGATTTTTATCGGAGAGTTAGTACCAAGAAGAGAACTCGTGACCGTGGTTGTACTGATCAGTTCAATGCCGCTCATTTTCTCCTCTGGCTTTATTTGGCCTATTGAGATGATGCCAGAATGGCTCGTACTGTTATCACAACTGTTCCCAAGTACACCAGCGATTCAAGGGTTCTTAGCGTTAAACCAAATGGGCGCTTCGTGGCAAGAGGTGGCATCTCAATGGACGCTGCTATGGGGGCAAGTCGCTCTATGGGGATCGTTATTGGCACTCAAGCTCTACCACAAGTCGAGCAAAAGCGTCGTTAACTATGCTACCGACCATAGCCGTTGAACCGATTAACTCATCGAAAACCCAAAAGCCCTAGTATGATGTGACCCCGTAAAGTTGGACATTTCTGTTAAGCGGCTTTCAAGGCCTGAGTTCGATATTCTATCGGAGTCAGGCCTTTTAGTTTCACTTTTATACGTTTGGTATTGTAGTACTCGATGTATTCTTTAATTTGCTCTATCAGAGCATCTGCATCTTCAAAGCTTTGGTTGTGATACATCTCTGTTTTGAGTAAAGCAAAAAAGTTTTCAGCAACCGCATTATCCAAGCAGTTACCTTTTCTCGACNACTTTTATACGTTTGGTATTGTAGTACTCGATGTATTCTTTAATTTGCTCTATCAGAGCATCTGCATCTTCAAAGCTTTGGTTGTGATACATCTCTGTTTTGAGTAAAGCAAAAAAGTTTTCAGCAACCGCATTATCCAAGCAGTTACCTTTTCTCGACATGCTTTGTGTTAACCCACTCTCCGCTACCTTTTTTTGATACTGTCGATGACGATATTGCCAACCTTGATCGCTATGTATAATTGGCTTTTATGTATAATTGGCTTTGAGTTGGGTTTAAGCTTTGATATGGCTTCCGTCAGCATATCCGTGACAAGCGGCAAACAGGCATTTTTGGCCACTCTATAAGCAACCACTTCCTGAGTAAACAAGTCTACAACGGGAGACACGTATACTTTCTGCTCTTTTACTTTGAACTCCGTGACATCAGTTACCCATTTTTCATCGGGTTGAGTCGCACTAAAATCTCTTTCAAGCACGTTAGGAGCTGCTGTTCCAGACTCTCCTCGATATGAACGATACTTTTTAATCCTGACCGTCGATTTAAGGTTGAGCTGAGCCATAAGCCTTTGAACCGTTTTGTGATTAAGCATGAACCCCTGATTTTTTAGT
>NZ_JAKEUW010000035.1:0-52780 GCF_022398115.1 Vibrio sp. Isolate22
TATGAGTAGGAAAGGAAACTGCTGGGACAATGCTTGTGTTGAGAGTTTCTTCCATTCTATGAAAGTGGAAGCGATCCAATATGAGCCGATTATGACGAGAGAGCAGATGCGCCAAACGATCTTCGAGTACATAGAGGTTGATTATAATCGAACGAGAAGGCACAGTGCTCTTGGGTATCTAAGCCCAGTTAACTTTGAACAACAAAATGTCGCTTAATGAAGTGTCCAGTCTGGCTGGAGCAGATCATATTATCTCGCTACGGCTATTACACGTACTTCAAGTTGAATGATGACGATATGGTATTGACTCTAAAGTCTGACGCAAAAGTAGTCAGTGTAGAATTGAAAATTTACGCCTCTCACTTTTCTGAACAATCGGATTATCACGTTTGCTTGATAGATGACCGAAACAATACGCAACGTAAAAATAGCCAAATGAACGTTGTAAAGTTAGAGCAATTTTCACTTCATCATCACAGTAATTTTAATGCCGACATACTGAACGCTGCTGGATTGTTGTAGTAAACACTTATCTTCTCTACGCTTGAAATACCCTGAAATGTGAAATCAATCACATTTCAGGGTTTCTACAATTTTGACAATTGGAATGATGACCTATTTGTTAGTAAGTACTTACAACAAGTAATAACAAGGGTTTGGAGCTGAAAAAATATACAGATAGTGAATGTTTATCTTAAATATATAGAAAGTGTATATTATTTTTCTTGTTGAATCAGTAGCTTAGTCATGTTGTGATAATACACACATTCACTATGAGCCAATCAAAAAATAATAATAATGAGTACGACATAGTACCGCTACGTAAGATGAGCACCCCTTTGATGGCCTGTAATTTATAGGTCAAATGATGAACCATAAAAAACAAGTACAAACTAAAAAACTTAAATCTAAAACTCAAAAAAGACGCAAAGGTACGCAAAAATCCTCTGTATCTCTCGATAAAAACGATTATAAATCAAACACCATTGCTCAGGCAGTCGCTCATGAGTTACGCACTAAAAAACCCGTAGTTGCCGAATCTACTTACTTTGGAATGAAAACTCACGCAAGGCATATCATCAGAAGCCTTGGTGACAAACCTATCTCTGAACTCACTATTGAAGATATTGACGAGCTAAAAACAACCCTTCTTCAAGAAGGCAAAAAAGGAAAAGTGATAAATGGCTGTTATACCATCTTGCGTGGTATTTGCGCAAAAGCCGCTTCATCAGGTCTTCAACCTACTGACTTGATGAGCAAAATAAAAAATCTAAAAGTTGTTAATGCAGAGCCTTTCCCTTTTACACAAGATGAAGTATGCCAGTTGTTATTGACTGACACCGATTTTGAAATAGCAAAAGATATGTTTGTATTCGGTATCTTAACTGCATTACGCATCAGTGAATTAATTTGTACTTCTTGGGAAAATGTTGAGTTTTACAATGAAGATGGGATAGAGAGGTGTCGACTGTATGTCGATCTAGCTAAACCTCTTAACAAGTACAAAGTAACTAAAACTGAAGAGTCTGAGCGCACTATAGAGCTTTCTCCCGAAGCAGCCCAACTCTTAAGAAAGCTAGAAGAAAAAACTGGCGGCAAAGCAGCTATCAGCATTGATGTTGTACAACGAGACAATATTACAGTTACCAGCGAAAAGCGTAAGTTCATTTTCTTTAATGAACAAACGGGACACCCTTGGCTCAATCCAAAGCAATTTGCCAAACAATTTTTTAAAGATTTTCTTAAAGATGCAGGCGTTAAGCATCGCGGTCCGAATCAGCTCAGGCATACTGGCGCTTCAATTCAATTTAACAGCGGTGTAAGCGTTGCTTGGATTGCGGAGCTATTAGGGCATCGTGACGTAAGTATTGTTGAAAAGCACTACGCTAAGCGTAATAAAGTAAGCTTAAAAAAAGAGCAAGCGAAAGCTAACAAGACTGTAGCAGAGCTATTTAATAGTGTTGGTGAAAATAGCATTACAGTACCAAGTGATATTGTGGAAGCTAAGCATACAGCACAGCCAGTTGCTAGTGATGATGACAAAGCATTTATCCAAAACTTGCTTCAACTGGCTCGCGGGGCAAAAAATGATGAGCATAGAGAGCAAATCTACAAACTCATTGTTAAAAATCTAGAAGGAGGTCTGTAAATGGCGGATCTTCCCTTACCTTCCTCTCTTCCTAACTCAGTTAGTCAGGAAGGAATGCTTACTCACTCACTACGAGAACAATGGCTATCCGAACTTAAAAAACATGGTTGTTCGACTACGCTAGGCACAAGCATTGACGAATATGCTGCTGCCTTCTCTAATACACACAATGCTCCTAAATCATCCAAAGCTCTTCAAACAAAAGTGGGTGGTGAGTTCAAACGTGTACGAATCGCATTCAAACTATTAAGTAAAGCGACTAAGCCTATTCCTATAATTCGTGAGAAATCTACGTGGTTTGTCGATATTGAACAGCGATTGAACTCTGTTCTTAAAGAGGAAATGTCTACTATCTGGCGTGCGTTCGACACCGAAGTGCAATACTTAGTTCGAGCGCAGACTCAAGATTCTCTAAATCAAATCACAGAACTTGAAGCAGAAAATATAGAACTTGCCGAGTTTATTGATGAGCTGCAAAGGCAATCAAAAAACACCGAAGAACTACAAAAAAGTACGGAGGAAGTAGAAAGCAAACTTGCTCATGCTGAGCAAGTTTGTTCGAGCTATGAACAACGTAACAACGAGTTACGTGAACAGCTGCACGAGCTTCTAACTATTCAAAGAGATCTTGATGTCGCGATAGCAAAGAGCGATTTTCTTGAGCAACAAGTGCAAGATCTGAAGGTTGATAAACAGCGGTTGCTTCAGATGCTCTCGCAACTCGGTGACAGTAGCCGCTCGGGAATAAGTGAGCTACCTAGTCAGGATGACCAAGTCATCATACCTGACCCCGACATCTTCGAAAACTAAAAGCAAAATTTTCCGTTTCACGAAAAACAACTAAGCAAACAGAAAACAAAAGAGCAAGGTTACCCCAGTCCCGTATGAATTCTTCATCGGACTGGGGAGCTAAGCGGCTGCTTAGGAACGCTTGGGCTGCGCCCAAACCCCTGAAGAAACTGACATACAAACAGAATTAGACCTATCAAAATAGGCGAATTTATGACTAAGAAATACAAGAAAAAACAGATAGAAGAACACTACCTTAACAACCCCAAGCTCACAGAAATATTTGAAGAAAAGCTTGAGTTCTGTGTTAAGCACAACATCAAAATCACCAGAAACCGAATGAGGAAAGAGACGAAACTAAAGTCAGCGGAGGTTGATTCTCTTTATCATCATTATTGTGAAGCAAAGAGCACTCGTATCGAAATGAACTGTACGCTCTTAGATAAAAAGATCTGGAAATACAAAGCAGAACAAGCTGGAAAGACGGTTTCTCAGATCGCTTCTGAATCGCTGCATAAGACTAGAATTATCGTTCCTTTCGCAGAGAAGACAAGAAAAGAAATGCTTGGTGTCATTAATGAGCGAGTTCGTTTTAACTCGTTACTAAACCAGACTGTAAAGTGGTGCAACACTCACAAATCAGGTGCGGAATCGATTCAGATACTTTTAGAGCTTAATCAACTCAACAAAGCCTTTGAACAGCATGACCTTCGAGTCATGAATATTCTTGCAAATCCTGAAGTTGACTACAAATACCGTATTGCACATGTTGATCCGTTGGCGGTGGAAGCATGGCAGTAATTTCATTTTTCCGAACAAGTGGTATTGGGCAATCTAGTTCGCAAGCTGCAACTGATTATCTCTATGGTCCTCTGTGCAGCCTCACTGAAGAACAAAGACAAATTTACAGTGAGGCTTATCAAATGCGTAAGTCTGCCAGAGAAACGAACGACATACAGACAGAGTGGGAATGCGACTACATTCTCCAACAGCAGAAAGGAAAGCGCCGAGAGCCGCCACCAGAAGCGATTAATGGCAATCGCAAAGCGGTCGAATATGCGATTGCGCATACACCTCACCAACATAAATATGTTTCTGGTGTGATTGCTCACGCGTTGGAAGATACAGATAAGTTACAAGCCAATCCAGAAATTGAAGCGGAATGGCGAGAATTATTCGAAGACTTGTGTTTTGCGGGGTTCCCCACCAATGAACGTCTTATTGATTGGGTGCGTCACACGCATCAGGGTAATATTGAAAACCACTTCTTAATACCGAGGATCCACCTTGCTACGGGGCTTTCTTTCAACCCCGCCCCACCAGGTCATGAAAATGACTTTAACTTGCTTCGTGACTACTTAAATCTAAAGCACGATTTAGCCAGCCCCCTAGATGCCATGCATAGGAGAATGACTCAAGATAGCAAAAGTTTTGATAAGCGCTCTAAGCTCAAGAAAGAAATAAATGGTTGGGTTAGTGACATGATTGCTAACAACCGAGTGAATAGCCGTTCAGACATCGTTCAAGCGCTAAATAGCGATAAGTTTAAACAAGCTAGTGGTGTTACTCATGTTAGTGAATCTAAAAATTTTCTGCGTCTACATTTTAAAGATAAAAAGAATCTCCGATTGAAAGGATTCGCATTTACAGACCAGTTTCGTTCTAGGGGTTCCTTAACACAGTCCAGTGAGCTATTCCAAAGCAAACAAAGTCGACTGGAGGAGCTAAAAGACCAACTCGATAAAGCGATTATGAAACGAGCTAACTACAACAACAGACGTTACGGATTACACAAAAGTAAGCCCGAACTCAATGTGAGCAAAGCGCATTATTTACCTTCGAACTCGCGTTGGACAGAAACACCGCCTTTTTACATACCGCAACCTCTTCCTAGTTATGCTCGTATGCCTGACTTTGACACAAATCTAAGAGGTGCGGAGATGGCAAAACAGCTTGAGGAAAGAAAAGCGCTAGCGGAGGGCAACGCAGAGCTAGCTTTGAAACAGTATCACGAACAACAACGTAAGTTTGTCTCAGAGTGGATGAGCTGCGTAATTGAAGGAAAATCAGAATATGAGCCATATGGAGAAACAATTAGCTTCACAAATTACATCATTGACGAAGAATCAGCAGATTTCAAACGAGCATTTACTCGCTATGGTCGAGACACAGAACGAGTTTTACTTGAACACGATAAAAGAAATCCAAGAGCAATACCAAGCCGAACGCAGAACAATTTTGAACGACATTGTTCAGACCAATCAAATCATGCTCCAAGAATACCAAGCTTCAGTCGAAGCGTTACAAGAGCTATCGAAAGCCTCCGACGAAGTCTCAATATCCACGAGACAGCAAATACTGAAATTAGAACAACGCTTGAAACTGCTCGAAATGTGGCAGAACGACAGCGCGAAAGCTATCTCGAACTTAGTCGAGCTTTTGAAGTTATAGCAACAGAGCCTGAGCTGAAAACAAAACTTAAAAATACGCTAGCTAAAAACGAAGAGAAAATGCGATGGGATAATGAGCGCGATACGTTACAGCGAGTACTTGATAATCTTGAAAACAAAAAGAAAAATGTTATGAATAGCCCAACTAACAATCGAAATAATTAATTAGTTTACGTAATAGCAAATATCTGTCATGACTATTATTTTTTATTTAAATACATTAGCTTAACTATTGATCTGTCTAAATTCATTAGAGTTCATGATAAATTAATGAAAAGTTTTTCTTATGGTTCAAGAGTCCAATTTTCCTCATCACTCGTGAGCGATTAACACTGTTTAGTCAAAATGTCTGAAACCTCTAGTGTACCGAATACATACTAAGTTTATCGGAGGCTTTTGTGAGGCAAAAATCTGTTCAGAGCAATTAACGCCAATTAAAGATCACAGCTTCCTTTTTCTTACCCCTTACAAGGGGTAATGTGTGTTTTACCCCCTAAAAAGGGTAAACTACACTTTATCGAAAGTAACATGAGGAATGTTTATGTTGATAACATCACCCAAGCAGTTAGCAACACACCTTCGTGATGAGAGAAAAAGCAAGAATTTGTCTCAGAATAAAGTTGCTGATCCTGTTGGCATTAAACAGGACACCGTTTCTAAGTTTGAAGTTAATCCAGAAACCACCCGTATTCAGACGCTATTTCGTATCTTATCATCGCTAAATTTAGAAATGCATATTGTGCCAAGAGGCAAAAGCATATACCGAGAAGCTAATAATGAGAGCGATGAGAAATGGTAAAGTGCGCGTTTTTATGAGTGGTGAGTTGATAGGTTCACTAAAGAGCTTGGCGGTGTCCATAGCTTCCAATCCAACATGATGAAGACTGGCTGAACTGTGCTAGTAAAAACATCGCTCGATATCATTATCCCCCTTCCCCAGCATCGAGAGTCGAACAAGGGCAAAGCTAGCTAGTGGACTGTCTTACGGAGATAGGTTAATTGAGATAGCTAATTTAGAGCCATAGAAAGATGTGCAAGTCACTTGCCATCACACTCTACCTTTTTGTTTCGAAATTTGGTCTTACTTCTCGGATTGGGCGATTAGCGAGTGAAGTAATATAAAGCGCTTAAACAAGTCTTGTTGGATGAAAGAAAAGCTCTACCGATATGGCAGAACTTTTCAAGGTATTTTATTAAATACCAGTAATGAAGTGCAGCGTTTCTTGGGCATATGACTGAACGGTTTGTAAATCTAAGCTTTGAATTTGTGTATCAAATCCATCAGCATGATGAAACGCCTTAGAAAATTCATTAATCTTAGTGATTTGACCGATCTGATTATGTGTATCATAGAAATGACTAGTTGGATCTGTCTCTTCTCGAATCATCGTTATCATATTACCTAACCAAACACCTTCGTTAAACTCTCTAGGGTATAAGAAACGTAGGTGTGCTTCTAAAATAGGGCGAATCGAACGAGCTACTTCAACCTTTGATTCATCTTTGGCATCAGCAACAAAATCATAGAGCTTATTGTACTCTTTATGGTATGAGTGAAGAACGTGAGAGTCATAGTCGCTTCTTTCCACCATTTGACTAGATATGTATTGAGAACTGTCAGCCTTAAGAGGATCTGATTTTTTATATGACACATCAATCTCAAAGCACTTTGTATGTTGAGATAATACCGAGTATTTCTGAATCTCAGATAAAAAGAATGGATCATGACTAAATACGATGGTTTGATAGCCGTTGTTAATCAGCTTTTCAAGCTCAACGATAGTTGCGTCTTTGCGGTAATTATCTAAGGATGACATAGGATCATCTAAAACAACGATTGAATTATCACTATTAGCCTTAGCAAACTTAGATAAGAAGAATGCTAGAGCTAGAGCAGATCTATCACCTAGACTCAGAACGTGCTCAAAGATGTGTTTGTTATCGTCCACATTTTCAACTGAAAGTTCTTTGTCAATAAAGGTTATTACATACTTAAGACGAGTTGAACCGCCTCTACCTTTATTATCCTTATGAAGCTCTTTGATTCGTATCATTGAGTGAAAGTTTTTTAATAGCAGGTTAATCGAATCTTTATGTTCTTTAATGCTAACTTCCTGATCTTTATGAATTTCTTCTTTTAGTTCTTTGACCTTTCTTGTCTTGTCTTTTTTGTCATCAGACAGAGACTTGTGATTGACCAAATCGTCAACTACTTCAGTCTCGAAACGCTTCTTGGTTTCTTCAATGTTGTCGATTTTGGCTTGGAGAGCTTGAGTTGATCCAGTTGCTAGTTGATTCAAAAACTTAGTAACTTGATCGTTAAATTCTTGCACTTCACTGTTGTATTCTGAGAAATCAAATCCATTGAAAATACTATCAAATAGTTGATTGAACGTAGTGAAATTGGTTTCTAACAATAAGTCTTTTTTCTTTTCCTTGATCAAGTTGACACACTCAAATTCGATTGATGTTGATAAAGAAACCAGGTCTTTAAAATCATATTGAGGATTGAAGCCTTTGATGCGATCTGACCAAGTTTTGATAATCTCACTATTGGATTTCACTAGAGCTTCTAAGTCTTCAATTTTACAACCAATGTTTCTTACATCTAATTCGAACTGGCCACTATCAAGCTCGAACTTATCACTAGCCTTAGTGTATGAATCATTAATGAAGTCCTGATACAGCCTAAAGACATTGGAGTTTGCAAGAGGTTGAGCACAGAAAGGGCAATTATCTGATTCGTTTACCAATTGAGTGCCAGTTTCAAGCCACGTGACATCCCGCTCTTTAAGATGATTAGCAATGTGTAGCTCAACTTTTTCTTGTGCTTCTTTCGACAGACTCTCGATGTTGAGTGTGAAGACGCTTGTATTTAAATCTGGCTTAGTCAGAGCTAAGGGAGAAAGCTTTTTACGGCTCTTGTAGTGTTCTACACTCTTCAAATCTTGGATTTGAGCTTCAAGACTTGAAATCTCAGCATCAGCGTTAGGAGTAGCTTTTATACCACGTATCTTAGCAACTGTTTTGCTGGGAAATTTCGTAGTAAGTCGTGTATCAATTGGACTTAGCTGAACGTTGATAGCGTCAATTTCTGCTTTAAGTGTATCAATCTCTTGTTCCTTTAATACTGATACTTTACCTAATGAAAACTCATAATAATTAGTGAGTTGACTACGATCTTTAGCATTAGGTATATAAAGGTTACTATCAATGAACTCTTGATTGAATACTTGGAAACTAAACGGTGTTTCAAGAGAGTTTAGCGTTACGTTTTTACCGCCAACTCGAAGATTGAGAGCTGGTACACCATTAGACTCTAGAGGCTTTAAGGCTTCTATCGCTGCCTTGTCGTTTTCATTGATGAAGTTGAATATCTTACTTAGCGTAGACTTACCAGAGCCATTTCGGCCGTAGATCAGGTTTAGCTTATCAAACCCTTGAGTTAATGCTCGCTTTTGCTGCCATTGCTTGATGTTTTCAATCTTTATTATTCTTTCTAACATTTCTAATCTTTCAGCTATGTAAATTTCGTTGCATGGTGTAAATATGATGCTAAAGGCATATTAGCATGATTATATTGCCTAAAACTGTATCTAGCTCAAAGAGCAGAGGATGCGAGTCAGTGGACAAAAGAAAAGATTCAAGATAAAGGTATAAGTCGGGCTGTTTAATACGAATACTACAGAAAAAGCAGTGAGCGATAGGAGTGACCTTGCATTGACCTACCGAAGCTTTTCGTACCTGATTAAATCTATCTTTTGCTACCTCACAAAGTCGTTGACTCATTACTGTTCAACGATGTGCCAACTAGACTGTCATTAGCACGAAAATGCAACTACAACTGATTTAGTTAGAAAGTTAAGTAGAATGAGGAGGTCGCCAGATCAATGTAGATCTACCACACCATAATACGTTCTCTAGAGCATTGTAAGAAACGCCTGTAATCGAAATTTTCGGTCACGCACCCTAGTATGATGTCCCCCACTAACACAATGAAATACAAGAAAATTGTTGAACTAGATTAAAAATAAGGTAACTTACTGCTACTAGTAGCAGTAAAACAAGCTTTGTTTTCGATGGGTAACAGTTGATGGGCATCAAATCTATAAAGATAAAGAATCTACTATCTTTCAATAATTTTATGATAAAAGATTTATCAGATATTAACTGTGTTATTGGTAAAAATAACGTTGGAAAATCTAACCTTTTAAAGATTATAGATTTTTATTATAAAGCTTTGAATAATGAGTTTTCGCAAAATCTACAATTACATAGTAAGTACTCTAATCATGGTGAAATTACAATAACCTTTGATACCAGTAGGCTGGAAGATGTTATTAGAACCAGTCGAGACAGGAGCCCTTACCAGCGTCACATATATAAAACTTTGTTTAGGAGTGAATTAAACCAGTGGGAGTACTTACATGCGAAAGGAAAGAAAAAAAATCGGTTTAGTTTAACTCTTAAAGTACATAAAAATAATTCAATCTCTTGGTCTGACTCCGACAAAAATGTAAGAGAAATCATCCATCGTATTTATCCATTTTTTTCTATTGATACTCGACGATTAGATTTATACAACTGGAAATATTTATGGAGCATTGTAACAAAGTTAAAATTCTTGAACACGAAGCAGCTACCCAGAGATAAGTTGATTGACTTTATCGATCAGAATATCTCCCAAAAGAGTAACTCATATAAAGATTACGTCAATAATATTGACTCTATTACAAAAGCAACCCCATATGAGTACCAAGAACTTTTATTAAACTATATTAAAGTTGGTTTGGAAGGACATACATTTAATATTGATGGATTAGATTTAGATACTCAATCAGACGGTACTAACTCACACAAATTCTTAGAGTTATTTTTTAATTTAGTTATAACTTTAACGAGAAGAGAGTTTATCACTCCGACAATATTTGTAGATGAGCCAGAAATTGGTTTACATCCAATGAGAAGTGAAGAGCTAATTGATAACCTACACAAATTATATCGAAGTCTCAAAAGTGAATCACCTCAATGGGAGCGCGGAAAGTACAATACACCATATCCCATTATGATATTCACCACACACTCTCCGAGCATTCTAAAAACAATAGTAAAGCAATTTAATCAACATGACGAACATAAAGTATTCCACTTCACCTCTTCTAGAAATAGTGTGACATCCTGTTCTGTTATGAAATCATATTTTGATGACAATAGGTTCATCAATGTATTCAATGATAATGAAGCTCGATTGTTCTTCAGCAACTTTATTCTCTTTGTAGAAGGTGAGACGGAGTTAGAACTATTTGGAAACCTTAGCTTAAGAAGAGTGTTCCCAATATTAAGTAAAATTGATATTTACAAAACTAACGAAGTGATGTTAAAGGCAATAAAGCCTGCAAATTCCAATGTATCGATACCTTACCTTGTTTTGTACGATGCAGACAAGATGATAGATATTAACCCTCATACAGGAGCAATAAATTTCCTATCAAAGGAGGTAGATATACCTTCTATAAGAGATAAATATAAGCGAAGTTTTTGGGGTTCTAAAAGCAATGAACGCTACAAAAGACTCAATAGTATCCTAAAGGTTAATGAAATCCCTAATGAGTTTAATTCGAATAAAACATCTTTCAAACATAGAAATATAGAATCGTTAGTGAATAGAATCAATAGAATAATAATTGATTCCGAGAGAGTAAAAGTCGCACCAAATACGATAGAAGGTTACTTAATAAATAGAAATAGTATAAAGCTGTT
Organism: Vibrio sp. Isolate22; assembly: GCF_022398115.1. Taxonomy (NCBI): domain Bacteria; kingdom Pseudomonadati; phylum Pseudomonadota; class Gammaproteobacteria; order Vibrionales; family Vibrionaceae; genus Vibrio; species Vibrio sp. Isolate22. The sequence goes on from NZ_JAKEUW010000035.1 coordinate 11,149, forward strand.
TGTTAGGTGGTTAATATCTGAATTCTATAATAATGTTAACGTTGGACCTAAAGGAAACCCTAATATAGTTATAGATATACATAGAAAAAATTATCCAAATAAATTTGACGTGGTCCGTTGTTTTAACGCTATCTTTAATGGCTATTCCTTTGATGGAGAGCTTTCAAGAGAGAATTTAGATTTTGTTGAATTGGTTAAAATCAAATATCTAAGGCAAGTACTTAAAGAGTTTAGGAAGTGCAATATAACTAAGGAAGATAGGGTTATTGTTGTTAGAATTGCTTTCGAAGGAAAATCTGACACGTTATGCAGTAAGGATAACAATAACTACACACTGTTAATTGATCAATCTATTCGTGACCTAGTTTCAATTGTCAAAGATCGGATTGTTGATAAATTACCTTATGGTGGTTCTAAAACAGGAGGTTGGGTATCAAGCTTCCTTGATTTTTCGATCAAAGAAATGCGCAGCAGTTCTTGTGGGACGGACAAGATAGAAGAAAAGTTTAAGCGTGCATTCCCAGAATTATATAGTACAATAGAAGAAGTTTCTTCTTCGATAGACTAATGGGTCTCGCTTGCGAGATGAAGCCTGGAGCTTCCTAGCCTAATATGTGCTTGTCCTGCGCATCCGTATCGCTAATGGTACTTTTAAGGCACGTAAACGTGAAAAGACGTTCTTTGTATCCAAGAAGAGATTATTATGAAAAAATATTCTTTATCTCCTATCATCATAGATTTGCTTAAAGAGTATGCATACTACAAAGAGGACAAAGGGGTTCTTCCTTTGTCCTCTTCCCATGTTCGTGAATTCAAAATTGGGAAAAAATTCGCCTATTCGACTTCGTCTGCAATCAACAGCGTTCATTCTCAAGTTTCAAAGTTGATTTTCAATCAATATATTTCTAAAATTCCTGTTAATCAGTCTGCCACTGCTTACTTGTCTGGAAAGTCATATTATGACTTTATAGAGCCACATCGGAACAATTATTTCTTTCTAAGATTGGATTTAAAGAATTTCTTTCACTCGATTAGTAAAGATATAATAGAAAGAAATTTTCTTGAATATTTTTCAAATGATCCGATTTCTGATAAATGTGAACAAACACACGCTCAAGCCATATATAATTTAATTATGTATAAACTTGATAGTAAGAGTGATAACTCTACATTCAAGGGATGTGAAATACTTCCCATGGGCTTTCCTTTGTCTCCTTCAATATCAAATTTAGTGTTTAGAAAAATAGATTTATTAATCGAAAAATTTTGCGACGAAAAAGGCATCGTTTATACTCGATATGCTGATGACATGCTATTTTCATCAAGGGGGAAAATAGTTCCTCCGCCCATTTTTGCGTTTTTTGGAAAAGATACTAAGAAGAGAAAAAGTTATGATCCTCCATTTCTGCATTCTAAAGCGTTTTATGAGGAAATTTCTTATCTGTTACAGTTAGATGGTTACAAAATAAATAAAAACAAGGTTAAGAAGTCAGTTCATACTATATCTATAAACGGATATACTATAACAGGAAGTAATTACTCCGATATAAAGGGAGATATAAGAATTTCTAATGTTAAAACTAAAACAATAACTAAACTAATTCACGAATTAAAAGTTAATAAAGACGATATATTAGTATTTAAGAAGTGTTTTAAGAAAGAATTTCCTACTCCTAAATATAAAAAAGGTGCTAATGATTTTATATCCGATTTTTGTACCAATCAGATCAACAATAAGCTTGTCGGGTATAAGTCTTATATCATATCTATAGTCAAGTTCGATGGAGATAAGGATTGTCTGAGCACTGCTAGTAGAAGTAAGTATACTAAACTTCTTGAACAATTAGACAATTCGATTACTAAAAGACTGAAGTAACGTATACATAAATACCAATCAACTTCGCGTTACATTATATGAGCTAATTCACGACTAACTAATGTAAGTAACAATATAACTTACATTAGTTCGCTTTGTAATCTTGTAGTATAATGTCACTAGGTTGACTTTTGGTAAATGGCCTGTAACACTGTGCCCAAGTCAATTGACTTAGACACTTGTATACGATTTGCAGTTTTAGGTGTCGAAAACATCTTTAAATTCAAAGGCTTGCAAAAGATTTTTAGTAAGCGATGGGGTTCAAATCCCTATCCCTCCACCACCATTAGAAAGCCCGCTGAGAAATCAGCGGGCTTTTTTTTCGTTTTGCATTTGGTAAAAGAAAGCTCAAATACATTAGATAAATAGTTATTTTACCTAGCTGTAAGCCTCGTAGAGTTCAACCTATAAAAAAGCAGAGCACATAGGCTCTGCTTTGATGTTTTCGCTACATGTACTTGTGACTAGTAATGCCTATTTAGCGACGTTTCCTGCAACATTCAACGCATCCCAAGTACGAGCAAATGGTGGGGCGTAGCAGAAGTCCATATAGCCTAACTGCTGAGTGGTCATTTTCGCCGTGATAGCAACAGCTAATGCGTTGATTCTGCCCACAGCTCCTTTCTTACCAACGATTTCTCCACCAAGCAGTACATTGGTTTCTGGGTGGTAAACCAGCTTCACTTTTATGTCTTCTTGACCTGGATAGTAGTCGGTTTGGTTCTTGTCAGAAATTGTTGATACTTTCACATCTAAGTTATGTTCTTTCGCCAGAAGTTCATTCACGCCAGTACATGCCAGTTCGTAATCGAGAACTTTCAAGCAAGATGAACCTAAGAAGCCTGACATGTAAGTATCTTTACCTGCTAGCTTATCAGCCATCATGCGCGCTTGTTTGTTAGCTGTGGTTGCAAGTGGTACATATACTGGCTTGCCTAAAGCCATGTGATGAACCACTGCACAGTCGCCTACAGCATGAATGTAAGCGTCTTCAGTTGCGCCATATTCATTCACTAACAATGCACCATTTGAAGCTTTTGGTAGTTCGAATACTTCTGTGTTTGGTTTGAAGCCGAGTGACAGGATCACGACATCCGCTTCTACATTACCGTTATCGGTCTCTACAATGTAACCGCCTTGCTCTGCATTACGAATTGCAGACACGCTGCACCCTGTTTTAAGGTCTGCACCTGATTCTCTAATAGCCCCTTCAACTACTTCAATGATCTCTGGACTGAACTGGCGGCTCATTATGTGCTGTTCACGTTCGATGATGGTTACGTGTTTGTCGAGGCCATGTGCTGCGTCGAATACTTCTAGACCTATAAAACCAGCGCCAATTACGCACACTCGTTGTTTGTCACTGTCTTTTAAAGCTTCTTTTACTGCTAAGCCATCTTCCATGCTTGTCAATGTATACACGTGTTCTGAGTTGTATTCACCGAACGAAGGAACGATTGGACGCGCGCCTGTAGCAATCACTACCATATCGTAATCGATGATGCTCTCTTCGCCTTTATGACGGACTTTAATCTGCTTTTCAACACGGTCTAGTGCCACCATCTCTGTTTCAACACGAACGTCTAAGCCTGATTTAATCGCTTGTTCTGGCGTACGAGAAATCATGCGTTCTGTGTCGTCAAACATGCCGCCCGCAAAGTAGGGTAAACCACATGCGCCAAATGAGATGTAACTACGCTTATCCAGAACAATGACTTCGTCTGATGGCTGATTACGTTTGTACTTAGCTGCGAAACTCATACCAGCGGCGCTACCGCCTATAACAACAACTTTCATATTTATTACCTAAATAACCTGAACTCAGGAAAAACAGAAGAGCACCCATGGGAGTGCTCTTAATTAAACGTGGGGATTATACTGCTGCTTCTTTTGAAACTGTTGCAGCTACATCAGCATCGTATTGTTCTGTGTTCAGTGAGCCGTTCTTCTTAGCTGTTAGAACACCAGACAACATAGAGCCTGAGATGTTTAGCGCGGTACGCGCCATGTCAATCAGAGCTTCAATAGACACTAGGATTGCTACTACTGTGATATCTAGACCCATAATGGTTAGTACTGCTACTGCTGCGAAAGTTGCACCGCCACCAACACCAGCGATACCGAATGAAGCAATCGCGATAACAGCAATCAGTTGTAGGATGAAGCCTAGGTCAACTGGCATACCCATTACCTGAGCCGCCATGATAGCTAGCATTGCTGGATAGATACCCGCACAACCGTTCTGACCGATACTGGTACCAAATGTTGCTGACATATTTGCCGTTTCTTCATCTACGCCTAGGCGTTGAGTTTGTGTTTCAACGTTTAGTGGGATTGCCGCCATGCTTGAGCGAGAACCAAAGCCGAATACTAGCACTGGCCAGATTTTCTTCATGAACTTGGCTGGAGAAAGGCCGAGCATCGATACCATCACGAAGTGGATGCCGAACATCACGCCGATTGCCACGTAGCTCGCTAGTAAGAAGCGGCCCATTTCAGCGAGTGCGAATAGGTCGTTGGTCATCATGAAGGTTGTCATCAGAGCAAATACACCGTAAGGCGTTAACTTCAGGATTTCACGTACCATTGACAGTACAACTTCTTTTGCAGAGTTGATGAAATCAACGAAGTTTTGCACTTTTTCTGGCTTACGGTTTTTCACTTGTAGGATGCAGTAGCCAAGGAACATCCCGAACAATACTGTCGATAGTGTCGAGGTGCGCTGAGAGCCTGTTAGCATGTCAAAGATGTTGGTAGGGATGATAGAAAGCGCCATACCAGATAGACCGCTACTCGCCATTGCATCTTGTGTTGCTACCAATGAATCTCCGCGTGCTTCAATTGCACTGTTGGTGCCGATTGTGCTTACTAGCGCGTTTGCATCGATACCAAATAGGTAAATACTTGCGATACCAACGGCTGCTGAGATTGCACAAGTGAAAAGTAGAATACCGATGATTTTTGGTGCGATACGAGACAGTGCGCCACCACCTTCAACGTTCATGATCGAAGAGATCATCGCCACGAATACTAGCGGGATAACGATCATTTGTAGAAGTTTGATGTAACCTTTACCGAACACTGAAATTAGCTCAGCGAAGCCTGCTGTTGCAGCATTGCCGACACCGAAAACCAGTTGAATTGCACCACCGAATAACAAGCCGGCAGCGAGCGCACTGAGTACGCGGAAGTTAAAACTTTTCTTTTGCTTTTTGAAGTTCGACAACAGTGCGTAGAACCCAAAGAACAGTATGCTTAATCCAATAAATGAAACGCTCATGAGAATCTCCTATGATACCCATTAATACCTAAGTCGGTTATTTTTTGTATGCGATGGCTTCAACTTCAACCAGTGCGTCTTTTGGTAGTCTTGCTGCTTCTACACAAGAACGAGCAGGTGCGTTCTCTGTGCCAAATACTTCGGTGTACACTTCGTTAAACGCAACGAAGTTCTCCATGTCTGAAAGGAAGCAGGTTGTCTTCAATACAGTGTCTAGCCCAGCTCCGCTTGCTTCTAAAACGGCCTTCAAATTTTCAAGAGACTGGCGAGCTTGCTCTCTAATACCGCCCTCAACAAACTGCATGGTTTCTGGAACAAGAGGTAATTGACCTGAGGTATAAACCATTTCGCCGTAAGACGTACCTTGTGAGTACGGCCCGATAGCTGCTGGTGCTTGTTCAGTGGCAATGATCTGTTTCACGATGTAACTCCTAAATTATTGGTTTTATTCTGATTTAAATTCACGGATAAACTTGTAAACCGCCTGACGGCTGATCCCAAGTTGTTCTGATACTTGTGTCGTCGTCTCTTTTAGCTCAAATACGCCGTTATCAAACAAACAACGAATGATGGCTTTGTTGCGACTTTTGCAGGAAATCGTTTCGTCTTGTTCTACTTCTTTTATTGCAGCAGTCAGTGCTTGTTGAATCACATCGTTTGCACTTTTGCTGAAAGTCTCACTGACTAGTGTTTGAGATACGTTGCACGTTGGCATTAACGTTTTAACGATTTCAGGAAATGGGAAGGATAAATTCATGTTGATACACAGCATGCCAATTGGCTTTTTCTGTGGACCAGCTAGCACACAGGTGGTTGATTTTAGTAGGGAACCATCTGCTGCATTAGTGAAGTAGCTCTTTGGAGAAACTTCGCCAGTTTTCTCAAAGGTGCTCCACATACGTAAACCGAGATCTGTGATTGGAGAGCCAATTTCACGACCTGTGTGATGACCATTGACGATTTTCACGACCGAGTTTTCTAAGCTTTCAAATGAATGAATGACTACTTCACAGTAGGGGCCAATTAAATCAGCGAGCGTGTCTGCTAAGCGAAAGTAATTGCTTAAACATTCTCTATCTTCATCGGTGAATCTAACTTGTTTTACATTCATTGTTTCGGTTTACATTTTTGAACTCGATGACTGAAATCTACCCCTTTGGTGGTATTTGAGCAAGGTGCAGTAAACTTCTGTAAACCGATAAAAAGCGTCTAAAACACCAACAAATAACGGAAATTTAACCTAAATTAAGAGTGAAATTTGAACAGGATCACCAAACCATCTTCAATATGGTTTAATTTCTTAAACTTCATCAAAGTTTAAATATTTAAAACCAAAGATTGCATTTTTGAACACTTTAATGATCTAGAACAAATTCACGACTGAGGTGAAACGGTCATCCCATAATGGGATGCTTTTTTATATGCGAACTTATTAGTTATTGGACATGTTTATTGATTGATCTGAGAGTTAAAAAGGTGTCGCTGTGGCTATCGCACTTTTTATTGTCAAATTACTGTGAATTACGTCTGTATATAAGTTGATATCCCTCTGCTAATTCCTTCATTTTTTATCATTTAAAACAGCAGGTTAAGCTTGTCTAGACAAGTTGGTTAACCCGTTGAAATATTTCATTTCTGCAAATAAACCGACACGTAACTTTAATAATCAGACGTCAAAGTGGCCTTAAACCAAACAGGGACATTGACGATGAATAACATCATTGAAGTTAACAAGGTCAACAAAACATTCGGTTCGAATAAAGCACTGAATGGCATCAATTTGACGATTACCAGCCGCAAGATGACGGCGTTACTTGGCCCATCGGGTTCAGGTAAATCTACGTTGTTGCGTCATTTAAGTGGACTAGTTATTGGCGATAAAGGTAACGACTCAAACATTCGAGTTTTAGGTAAGACTGTTCAATCCAATGGCAAGCCTGATGCCAAAGTTCGTGAGCGACGTGCGAAAGCGGGCTACATCTTTCAACAATTCAATTTAGTGAACCGTTTATCGGTGATGACCAATGTACTGATTGGTGCACTGAGCTCGACTCCTAAGTGGAGAACGCTAACTGGCATGTTCACGGTTGAACAGCAGCAACAAGCATTAGAAGCATTGCGTCGAGTCGGTATGGAAGATTTCGCGGGCCAACGTGTTGGCAATCTATCTGGTGGCCAACAGCAGCGTGTTGCGATTGCTAGAGCATTGATGCAAAAGGCTAAAATCATCTTTGCTGATGAACCCATCGCTTCGCTAGACCCAGAATCTGCGCGCATTGTGATGGAACTGTTGACCGACATTAATGAGAAAGAAGGCATTCCTGTCATCGTCACACTTCACCAAGTGGACCATGCCCTTAAGTACTGCGAAAACATCATCGCGCTAAAAGACGGCCAAGTGTTCTATGAAGGAAAGAGTGCTGAACTGACTAAGCCTCAGCTTGAAGATCTATACCGCTCAAAAAAATCGGCGAATACACCACACATCCAATCTAACGACGTGCTTGCTGCGTCTTTTTAAATATCAGGGAATTAAGATGTTTCATTCAATCAAGTCGGGAATTAAAAAAGCCGCAACGTTAGTAACGGTACTGATGACAACGTTCACTGCTAGTCATGCTTTTGCAAAAGACACAATAAACTTCGGCATTATCGCGACCGATGCGCAACAAAACTTACGTCAGCGTTGGGAGCCTCTTTTAGATGATTTAGGCGAAGCCTTGGGTAAGCCCGTGAAGGCGTATTTTGCTCCCGATTACGCGGGAATCATCCAAGCGCAACGTTTTGGAAAAGTTGATTTTGCCTACTACGGAAACAAAGCTGCAATGGAAGCTGTTGATCGTGCCGATGCGGAAGTTTTTGCACGTTATATCGATACGGATGGCTTACAGGGGTATTACAGCCTACTTATTGTTAATGCAGAAAATGACAGCATCAACACACTTCAAGATGTTCTAGACCAACATGAGAAACTCAGGCTTGGCAACGGTGATCCTAACTCCACGTCAGGCTTCTTAGTGCCAAACTTCGAAGCGTTCGCCAACAATGGTGTATCAGCCAACGATTTCCATCGCAACGTCACTGCTAGCCATGGCGCAAACGTAATGGCCGTAGCCAACAACCAGGTTGATGTTGCCACCAATCACACCATGAGCCTTGTTCGTATCGAAGAACAAAACCCTGAATTGTTTAACAAGCTGAAAGTGGTTTGGCAGTCAGAGCTCATCCCTTCAGATGTGATTACTTACCGAAAAGGCTTAGATGAAGAGTTAAAGCAGAAGGCACGAGAATTCTTTGTTGCTTATGGAGACGAGCCACAACAGCTTGAAAACCTCAGCCTGCTAGCTTGGTCTGGCTTTGCTGCAACCGATAACAACCAACTACTGCCAATTCGTCAAATGGAAGCGTTTAAGAAGTTAGTTGAAGCGGAGAACAACAGCAACTTGAGCGAGAAAGATAGAACTAAGCGCATGGCGAAATACCAAGCTGAAATCGACCAACTACAAATTCAAATTGATGCCCTTAAAGGCTAACCCTAATCCTTGCGCTGCTTTGAGTGGCGCAACAACCGAGTAATAGAACAATGACTGCAATAACTCAACGTTACGAGCCTTCATCGAAGCTGTCGATTAAAAATGGTGTGATTGCTGTGATAGCGCTTCTGGTCCTTAGCTGGGCATGGCAAGGCGCAGAGATGGCACCAATGATGTTCTTTGAACACCCAGAGAATATGGTTCAGCTGGGCAAGGACTTCTTCCCGGCAGATTTCAGTGAAAGCAACGTTTACTTCAGTGAAATGCTAGTAACGATTCAAGTGGGTATTTGGGGAACCGTGCTATCGATTCTGTTGGCGATTCCATTTGGCATTTTGAGTGCTGAAAATCTGATGCCGAGCTGGGTGACATTTCCAATTCGTCGACTAATGGACTGTCTACGCGCTATCAACGAAATGGTGTTTGCGATGCTGTTTGTGGTGGTTGTTGGGTTGGGTCCGTTTGCCGGTGTGATGGCGCTGTTTATTCACACGACAGGCGTACTTGCCAAGCTATTTGCTGAAGCCATTGAAGCGATTGAACCCGGACCGATGGAAGGTATTAAAGCGACTGGTGCTAACCCATTTGAGGTAATTCTATACGGTGTGATTCCACAGGTGATGCCACTTTGGATTTCATATTCACTGTACCGCTTAGAGTCGAATATCCGCTCTGCAACGGTTGTAGGCATGGTTGGCGCAGGTGGTATCGGTGTACTGCTTTGGCAATCGATCTCAGGTTTCCAGTTGCAACAAACTGCCGCGATTATGGCGATTGTTATCGTAACGGTCAGTGTTATCGACTTCGTTTCTCAAATCATTCGTAAGAAGTTTATCTAGGCATCTTAGATGTCTATTTAAGCAGACTTGTCTAGATAAGTAATTGAATCATAGAGAAGGAACACCTTATGCCCGTTTACTTAGATATTGCTTCACAGCTTGAACAAGAGGTGAAAGATCGTTTTGTTCCCGGTGACTACCTTCCTCCAGAGTCAAAACTGGCAGAGCGCTTTGCCGTGAATCGTCACACGCTTCGCCGCGCTGTCGATGAGTTGGTATCTACGGGACTGATTCAGCGTCATCAAGGTAAAGGCAACATGGTGATTCGTGAGCCAAGTGAATATCGACTGCACTCTGGAGCACATTTCACCAAAAACCTGATTGAACAAGGTGCGATGCCAAGATGTGAGGTGCTTCAGTCTCGCCTTATTAATGTATCCCCCAAGATTGCGGGTTACTTGAGGGTGGAGGAAGGGAGCAAGGTTATTCATATCCGTACCCTGCGAAAAACGGGAGATACGCCAAGAACCATTATCGATCACTACCTGCCGAATCTGGTGTGGTGGCCGATTCTCAAGAATTTCACTAACGGTTCTTTGCACCAGTTTATTCAGCGTGGTTTGGAGACTGATTTAGAGCGAAAAGAGACTCGTGTTGGGGCAAAAATCCCAAGCAATGAAGAGTGTCGCTTGCTGCAAATCAGCACCAACACACCGCTACTCAAAATTAAAACCACCAACGTAATTAAAGGCACTCAAGTAATAGCGGAATTCTCAAGTTCCAATACCCGTGCCGATGCAACCGAAATAGTAATGGAGCACTAAATGACAGCTTTGAAAGAGCGACAAAATTGGATGTCAGTACTCGCGCAGAGCCAGTTTTCAGAATTAAAAACGCGCTGGGAAGCATTAGGGCTAGAAGCAGAATACGCAATGGTTCGCCAACCAGAGATTGGGTTGGCACAAGTGCGAGCTCGTATGGGCTCAACAGGCCGTCAATTCAACATGGGTGATGTCACCGTGACACGAGCCGTAATCAAGCTAACAACTGGGGAGCTTGGCTACAGCTACTTACAGGGACGAAGTAAGCCGCATGCAGAGTTAGCAGCTGTAGTCGATGCCTTGATGCAAAACGGGCAACAAGCCGAAGTGATCAAAGCGCAACTTATAGAACCGTTGGCAGCGATGAAGCACGAACGAGACAGTCGACGTCACCAAGAAGTCGCCTCAAGCAAAGTGGACTTTTTTACCATGGTTCGCGGAGAAGACTAGGCCTGTGGAGAAGACTGGCTTAGTAAAGAAAAGCTTCGCGGAGAAGCTTGTTTCGGAGAGAAGAACAGCTTCGCTCGCAAGCAAAAGAACCACATGTCATTCAAGAATAAGATTAACGAATTAAACAGGTTAGAACGAATTCAATGAGTATGATTTCTCCTGCATTTCAAGATGCAGTTCATGACAGCCAGCAGTGCTTTCGATTGCTGCTGAAGGCGATGTCGGAACCCGGCACCGTAGTAACACTGAACCGTTGTGAAGGCTTTGGTTCAATGATGAGTGCTGCTGCTCAAACACTACTTTCAATGGCCGACAATGCGACGCCAATTTGGCTATCTGCGACATTACAGGCCGACCACGCCGTCACTGAAAACGTTAAATTTCATGTTGGCGCACCGATTGTAGAGCAGCCTCAACAGGCCAGTTTTGCGGTGATATCAGAGCAAGATTTACTGGATATTGATTGGTCAGAACTGACATTTAATCTCGGCAACGAAGAGTATCCAGATACTTCAACAACGGTTGTTATTGAAGTGGATAGCTTAACGTTTGGTACTGAGCTGTACCTGAGTGGCCCGGGCATTCAAAGTGAGAAAATCGCTTCATTCACCGGATTACCTGAAAGTTTTATTGCTTACCTTAAAGAACGTCAATCATTGGTGAAGTTCCCATTAGGTGTTGATTTTATCTTTGTCGCAGAGCAGCAAGTGCTGTGTCTGCCTCGTACAACCAAAGTGGAGGCGACATCATGTACGTTGCTGTAAAGGGTGGGGAAAAGGCCATTAGCTTGGCGCACCAACTGCAAGCCAAGAAGCGTCGCGGTAATCCAGAGCTTCCAGAGCTGACTGTAGAGCAGATTCAAGAGCAGTTGTCGGGTTCGGTGGACCGAGTGATGACGGAAGGCGGTATTTATGACAAACAACTTGCGGCATTAGCAATCAAACAAGCGGCTGGCGATCTTGTCGAAGCGATTTTCTTGTTACGCGCTTATCGAACTACATTACCTCGCTTGATCACAGCGCAACCTGTCGATACGAGCGCTATGCGAATCGAGCGCCGTATTTCGGCAACCTATAAAGATTTACCTGGCGGCCAAATCTTAGGTCCAACCTACGATTACACACACCGTTTGTTGGATTTTAGTTTGCTTGCTGAAGGTGAAGCACCGCAGATCTCTACTCAAGATGTGACTGAATCTGAACCTTGCCCACAGGTATTAGGCATTCTTGAAAACCTCGACATGATGTTGACCGAAGAAGATGACCAGCAAGTACCAGAAGACATCACCATGAATCCGGTGAACTACCCGTGTAACCGTAGTGCACGATTACAAAACTTGGTGCGTGGCGATGAAGGATTTTTACTTGCACTGAGTTACTCGACTCAGCGTGGCTATGGTCGTAATCACCCATTCGCGGGCGAGATTCGTACTGGATTTTCAACGCTATCAATTGAACCAGAAGAGCTTGGTTTCAGCATCGACATCGGTGAAGTTGAGCTAACAGAGTGTCAGATGATTAATGGCTTTGTTGGTAACAAACAACAGAAAGCTAAATTGACTCGTGGCTATGGCTTAACGTTCGGTGCAACTGAACGTAAAGCGATGTCGATGGCGTTGGTTGATCGTTCTTTGCAAGCTGCTGAGTTTGATGAGCCTGTTGATAGCCCTGCTCAAGACGAAGAGTTTGTGCTTTCTCACTCAGACAATGTTGAAGCTGCTGGTTTTGTGTCCCACCTAAAACTTCCTCACTACGTCGATTTCCAAGCGGAACTGGAGCTGCTTAGAAAAATGCACAAAGAGCACGATGAATTGATGGCTCAGCCAGGTAATGACGAACAAGGTAATGATGTACAAGGAGGTCACTCATGAGCACGCCAACGCTAAATGCGCCGGTAGGTAACACCTCACAGGTATTGAACTCTGAGGAGACTGCATCTGACAGCTCAGTAGGAGCGACGGGTTACAACTATGGATACCTTGATGAGCAAACTAAGCGAATGATTCGTCGTGCGCTGCTTAAAGCTGTGTCTATTCCAGGTTACCAAGTTCCATTTGGTGGTCGTGAAATGCCCATGCCTTACGGGTGGGGAACCGGTGGTGTGCAGATCACCGCTGCGATTATTGGCCAACCAGACACGCTAAAAGTGATCGACCAAGGTGCCGACGATACAACTAATGCTGTATCGATTCGTGAGTTCTTCAAGTCTATCGCCAGTGCGAAAACGACTGAGAAAACCACCGAAGCGAGCATCATTCAGACACGACACCGTATCCCAGAAGTCGATCTTCAAGAAGACCAGATCTTAGTGTATCAGGTGCCGATCCCTGAGCCGTTGCGCTTCATTGAGCCACGTGAAACCGAAACTCGCAAAATGCATGCGCTGCAAGAGTACGGAATCATGCATGTAAAATTATATGAAGATATCGCACGTTTTGGCCATATCTCAACGGCTTACGCTTACCCAGTGCGAGTCAATGACCGCTACATCATGGATCCATCGCCGATTCCTAAGTTCGATAACCCGAAAATGGACAACATGGCGGCACTACAGCTATTTGGCGCGGGTCGTGAAAAGCGCATCTACGCTGTTCCTCCTTACACCAAAGTTCAGAGTTTAGATTTTGAAGACTATCCGTTTGAGATTCAGAAGTGGGACGAGCCGTGTGCGATTTGTGGCTCAACGGATACCTTCCTTGATGAGGTCGTTATGGATGACCAAGGCTCACATATGTTCGTTTGTTCCGATACGGATTACTGCCGCGAACAGCAGGAGAACAACGCATGAATGCTTTGATTAAGATGCAACAACAACCGAACCTGTCGGAGCTGCCATTGTTGTCTGTCTCTAACCTGACCAAACTCTACGCACCGGGCAAGGGCTTTCAAAACGTGTCGTTCGACCTCTACCCGGGTGAAGTGTTGGGTATTGTCGGTGAGTCTGGCTCAGGTAAAAGTACCTTGTTGAAGTCACTTTCTGGTCGCCAGACACCAGATAGTGGTGAAGTGATTTACTTACGTGGTGATGCGGATAAGCAAATCTCACAACTCGAAGACTTGTACCAAATGGCGGAAAGCCAGCGTCGTCACTTGCTTCGTACCGAGTGGGGCGTGGTGCATCAACACCCAATGGATGGCTTGCGTGGTCGAGTATCAGCGGGCGGAAACATTGGTGAGCGCCTGATGGCTGTGGGTGAACGTAACTATGGCGAAATTCGTGAGAAATCAGCGAAATGGCTCGCTGATGTCGAGATCCCAACGGATCGAATGGACGACATGCCGACGACTTTTTCTGGAGGTATGCAGCAAAGATTACAGATCGCCCGCAATCTGGTGACTCACCCTAAATTGATCTTCATGGATGAACCAACTGGTGGATTGGATGTGTCTGTTCAAGCCAAGTTGCTTGATCTTCTTCGTCGCTTGGTCACAGAGCTTGAGTTAGCTGTGGTGATCGTAACGCACGATCTTGCAGTGGCTCGCTTGCTTGCACATCGACTCATGGTGATGCGTCGCAGTGAAGTGGTAGAAAGCGGCCTTACTGATCAAGTGCTTGACGATCCTCAACACCCATACACACAACTACTGGTTTCTTCTGTATTGCAGAATTAAGGACGATGACATGAATACCAAACTAACCGTAAACAACGTCAGCAAAATCTTTGTGCTGCACAATCAAAATGGCGTTGAACTGCCTGTACTTACTGGTGCGAACTTTTCTGTAGACAGCGGCGAGTGTGTGGTTTTGCACGGACATTCAGGCTCAGGTAAATCCACACTGCTGCGCGCGCTGTATGCAAACTACTTAGTGGACTCAGGGTCGATCAATGTTGTGCACCAAGGCAACACAATAGACCTTGCTAAAGCAACACCAAGAGAAATTATTAACGTGCGTAAACACACTATAGGTTGGGTTAGTCAGTTCTTGCGTGTGATTCCACGTATCAGTGCGCTAGAAGTAGTGATGCAACCTATGTTGGAAATGGGTGGCTGCGCGCAAGAAGCCGAAGAGCGAGCAAAGCTACTGCTGACTCGCCTAAAAGTGCCAGAGCATTTGTGGCACCTGGCGCCAGCAACTTTTTCTGGTGGTGAACAACAGCGTGTGAACATCGCTCGCGGCTTTATTGTTGATTATCCAATCCTATTGCTTGATGAGCCAACCGCTTCGCTCGATGCGACCAACAGTGCGGTAGTCGTTAGCTTGATTGAAGAAGCCAAAGCGTGCGGCGCTGCAATCATTGGTATCTTCCATGATGAAGCAACACGAGATTTAGTTGCTGACCGCCTGTATGACGTCAAGCTACAACAAGACATTTCACCAAAACCACTCACTACAGCGTGTGCGTAAAGGGAGCTGACGCAAATGATTATTACCAACGTAAATCTGGTGCTTGAAAATGAAGTGATACGTGGCTCGGTTGAACTGCGAGACGGCGTGATCGCCAATATGTCTGACTCTACAAGCCAACTGCCAGGTGCCTTTGATGGTGAGAATGGCTTTTTAATGCCGGGTTTAATTGAGCTGCATACCGATAATCTCGAGAAGTACTTCACGCCCAGACCAAAGGTGAATTGGCCGCCGCTTTCGGCAATGAGTGCACACGACACTCAGCTGATTGGCTCAGGCATCACCACTGTACTTGATGCGGTTGCTTTGGGTGACTATCGAGATGGCAATCGCCAAGAGAACCTCGACCAATTCATTAATACCGTTGCTGAAAGCCAGAAACGCGGTCTAACTCGTGCTGAGCACCGTATTCACTTGCGCTGTGAAGTACCGCATTCAACTACCGTTGGTTTGTTCGAGCGTTACGTGAATATGCCTGAAGTACAGTTGGTGTCCTTGATGGATCATGCGCCGGGTCAGCGTCAGTTTGTAAACTTAGACAAGTACCGCACTTACTATCAAGGCAAATACAACATGACGGATGCTGAGATGGCGGTGTATGAAAAAGACCAAGTTGCTCAGTCTGAACGTTGGTCGAAACAGAATCGTGATGAGATCACACGCCAGTGCCGTGAGTTGAACATTCCAACAGCAAGCCATGATGATGCGACAAGCGCACATGTGACCGAATCTAAAGAGTTAGGCATGGTTATCGCAGAGTTTCCAACCACAGTTGAAGCGGCGAAACGCTCTCACGAATTAGGTTTGAAGGTAATGATGGGTGCGCCAAACGTGATTCGTGGCGGTTCACACTCGGGTAATGTCGCTGCGCATGAATTGGTGTCTTTGGGTGTGTTGGATATCTTGTCTTCGGATTACTACCCAGTGAGCTTATTAGATGCAGTATTTACGCTGGTCAACGATGAACGTAACAACCTCGATGTGGCGCAAGCGGTACAACTGGCGACGTTGAACCCAGCGCAAGCTCTTGGCTTACATGACCGTGGTGTGATTGCAGAAGGCAAACGTGCTGACTTAGTACTCGCACATCGTGTTGATGGTCATCAACTGGTTTCTCGTGTGTGGCGCGAAGGCAAGAAGGTATTCTAATCCATGTCTAAAGGTTACTCATTTGATGTGAATGGGGTGGTGAACGCTACTCCAAAAGCTGACAAACCGGGTCAGCTTTATTACGTAATTGGTCCTTCTGGTGCAGGCAAAGATTCGATTATCTCAGCGCTGCGTGAGCAGTTCGTAAAAGACTTAGTGGTTGCTCATCGCTACATCACACGTGCAGCCGATGCTGGTGGCGAAAACCATATCGAGCTCAGTGATGATGAATTCTTTATTCGCTACTCGCGCAATATGTTTGCGATGAGTTGGCAGGCTCATGGTATGAGCTATGGCATCGGTCAAGAAGTTCACCAATGGATGGATGCGGGCTTGAGTGTTGTGGTTAATGGCTCACGTGCGTATTTAGATGCAGCTAGAGACTTGTTTGGCGAGCGATTAGTCCCCGTTGTGGTGAGCGTCAAGCCAGAGGTATTAGAAGCACGTTTGCGAGCACGTGGCCGTGAAAGTGGTGCTGAGATTGCCCTTCGACTGCAGCGTGCTGCGGACTATTGTTTAGACCCACTATCCACTCTCAATAACACACTGTGTATTGATAATAGTGGCACCCTTGAAGAGAGCATTGCGCAGTTTGCACGATTAAAAGAGCAAGCTGAAAGGCTCGCAGAACCAGCAGGTGGTGTCGCATGAAGTTGACCATGTTAGGCACCGCCAACAGCGCGATGGTGCCAGTTTACGGTTGTGATTGTTCGGTGTGTATTTCTGCTCTTAAGGACTCGAGTTTAAGGCGAGAAAAGTCATCAGCGCTTCTTGAGCATAATGGCAAGCTTCTGCTGTTGGATGCCAATGCTCCTGATCTTATGTCCCGATTCCCCGCAGGATCGATTGACCAGATCTTACTAACACATTACCACATGGATCATGTGCAGAGTTTGTTTGATCTCCGGTGGGGGGCAGGCGATCAGATCTCGGTAATTTCTCCTGATGATCCGCTGGGTTGTGATGATCTCTATAAACATCCGGGAATCTTAGACTTTTCGCTGCGTGCTCAGGCGTTTAAGTCGTTTGATTGGCAGGGAATCACCGTCACACCTTTACCGCTCAATCACTCTAAACTTTGCCTTGGTTATTGCTTTGAATTGGATGGAAAGCGATTAGCATATTTAACAGACACGGTGGGGCTGCCAAAGCAAACTGAGCGTTGGTTGAAAGAGTTTCCTGTCGATTGGTTGATCACCGATTGTAACTCCCCGCCAATTGAAGACCCTCAAGTTCGATCGAACTTAAATCATAATGACTTTCACCACATATTAGGTATTGATGAAGCCTGTCGTCCGAAGAATCTTGGTTTGATCCATGTCAGTCACCATATGCTCGGCTGGGCTGCACAACATCCCCACGCCTTTTCACAACGTTTACGTATTCTCAACGATGGCGAGGAGATAACCCTATGAGCCAACCGCTTTCACCTACCTTAAACAGCGAACCTAGTGTTGCTGAGAGCAGTAAGTTACACAACGTTGAACTTGGGCGTTGGACTGAAATCGCTGACCGTTGCGTGTTAAATAACGTGTTGGTTGGAGATTACAGTTATATCCAAAACGACTGTAATCTGATGTTTACCGAGATTGGTAAATTCACCTCCATTGCGGCGGCGGTTCGCCTGAACCCGAGCAATCATCCATGGTGGCGTCCAACGCTGCATCATTTCACTTATCGCCCGGGCAAGTATCAACTAGGTGAAGATCCTTCATCGCTGGACGATGAGGTGTTCTCGTGGCGCGAAGAAGACAAAGTGCATGTTGGACACGATGTGTGGATTGGCCACGGCGTGATTGTGCTACCGGGTATCACGGTTGGCAATGGTTCTATTGTCGGTGCTGGTAGTGTGGTGACGAAAGACGTGCCTCCATATTCAATTGTGGTTGGTAACCCAGCCAAGGTTCTGCGACCTCGCTTTGGTGATCCTAGCTATGCCGAGCGACTAGAAGCCCTTGAGTGGTGGCATTGGGAAGATGAAAAGCTCGCTGAAGCCTTGCCACTATTTCAGAAAGATTGTGGTGAGTTCTTGAGTCACTTTGAGCAAGCTTAAACTCGATATTCTTTCATTCTGAAAATTAAAAAAGCAGCCTAAGTGGCTGCTTTTTTTGTATTTAACAAATATAAGCTAAAAGCTTGCTCGCGAGTTAGTTGGCAAGCTTAGCTTCAACTTGGCCTAAAGCGCGTTGGTACATGAACCATGCGCAGGTTCCGGCAAACACATTACCGACCATGGCACCCCAGAATAGGCCTTCAATTCCAGCCAGGTGAGAGCCAATCCATAAACAGGGTAAGAAGAAAGCGAACAGACGCAATGCTGAAATCGTTAATGCGGTGTAAGACTTACCTAGGGCGTTCGAAACCGACACCATCAGCATGCAAATACCCAGAGGACCAAGGCTGATTGGGACAATCATGAGGTGATAGTTTAGGATTGTGGTTACTTCACTATCGCTGGTCATCAATCCTGCTAATCCACTTGAGAATACCCACGTAACGAGCGCAATTACGACTTGAAAGCCAAGTACAAAGGTTGCGGCAATCTTGATCAAGCTGCGAATATCAATCAGGTTCTTTTCTCCCAACATGCGACCAACCATTGGTGGCATCGACATGGTCAATGCAAGTACCGCTACAATCGAGAAAAATTCAAAACGAGAACCCAGCGCCCAAGCCGCAACGGCAGCCGTACCGTAGCCTGCCAGCAGTTTAGTCGCCAACATAGAGGATACAGGTGGCAGCAATTGGCTTACCATCGCAGGACCCATGATGTTGCCAATCGAGCGAACACTCTTGCCGATGTCAAGATCGTGCCAATCGAACGTCATCCAATGTTTCTTGGTTACTTTGGGCGCCACGATAAAGATGCCCGCACCGAACGCCAAAATCGTCGCAATAGCCGCACCATTGATACCCATGTCGAGAGTAAAAATGAAAATTGGGTCCAATATCAGGTTGATGATGCTGGTTGCGATCATCATTGAGCCGGGCAGCATAGTATTACCGTTGGCACGACACACACTGTAGTAAAAGTAGAGTAGAGCACCTGTCCAAGAGCTGATTAACCAATAGATCCAGTAAGAGTCAATGATCGGTAATACGCTTGCTGGTGCGTCGAGCAGTTCTAAAATGGGGCCGCGAAGCAGATAAATGATGACGGAAAAAAGTGCGACACTCACACTTCCCATTGCGATCACAAGCCCACCTAACTGCTTAGCGTAGCGCATTTCGTTAGCACCAATTGCACGTGCAATGACTGCTGTGGTCGCGATGCCTAAACCGACTTGAATTCCGATGATGATCATCTGGATAGGTAGCGTGAAACCTTGAACAGCGAGCGGTAGTCCCCCTAGCTGACCAATGAAGGCACTGTCTACAAGTTGGAAACTCATTAGAGAAAGCACCCCAAACAGCATTGGCCACGTCATGGTATAGAGTTGTCGGCCAAGCGAAGGTGAGGGAGTTGCGGTAGTAGAATTCATATTACTCTTTTTGGTCTTGAAGATAGACTCACAGCGTTAACGTCGAGCTGTGAAGAATTGTGTAAAGGATAACGTAAGGCCAGCACGATACCAATCATTGTTACCGGATCTCGCTATATTCCTTAACCCTGCGGTTGATAGAATTGGCGCATTTTGTACAGTGACTTTATGGAACTACCTCTCAAACCTTATTTATTTTATAGGGTTATCCTTGATGGCTAATGTAATTATCAAATCCATAAACTAATATCGTTATAGGAAAACGGATAGTGCATCCGACAGTACAGAATGAACTGCATATTGGAGAGGGAACTAAGATATGCCGACCACAGAAGAAATTCAGATTAGCCAAGAGCAAGTTAGGAAGAATAAGGCTAAGGTGCTCGCCAAGATAAACCAGCAAGGCATTATGTCTCAGGGCTTTCGATTGGTTAATGTCAAAGACTACCAACAGAAGCTACAAGCACTGAAGCAGAAGGTGGAAAACTTCGATTACCTGAATGAAGCGAATAAAAAGCAAGATCAGGTGATTCTCGATATCATGACGCAGAAAGAGAAGATCCATAACTATCTGGATGAAACATCAAGCCAGAAGTTAGCAAATGGGAACTTTGATTTTGGCTCTCGAAATCAAGTTGCCAATGCTACGCTCAAGAAGAAACAGCTCTTCATGATGTTTATGGAAACCGTTGAAGCGCAAGAGGCGCTCAGAGAGTTTTCGGTGAAAGTGGCCTCAGTATGTAATGGCACGCTCAAGCAACCTCCCGGTGCTTACTTAGGTGTAAAAGACTTCCACGGTGCGTTAGACAAGATCACTAATCGTAAACGTCATTACGACATCGGTGATCTTAAAGATGCGGCACGTATGACGATCGTGTTTGAGAATATGGACGATATGATCGTAGCAAAGGCAATGATCATCTTGACCAAAGAATTCGTTGAACTGAAGCACCACCAATCTGCAATGAAAGATCGCTACGGCACAAGCCAAGGTGACAACGCTAAGTTTAACTGCGGTGCAACCGATGCCGGCTACAAAGACATTAAGTTCTTCTTAAAAATGGCCAATGGCCACATTGGTGAGCTACAGCTTAATACTCGGAACATGATGGTAGCGAAGAAAAATGGTCATATCATTTACGATATTCTGCGCGATGGCGGTAATCTAGATAAGGCATTTACTATTACTAATAGCGAAGTGCTTGCCAAAATAAACCGTAATATGAGTGAAAAATGGTTTAACTTCATGAAGACGCGAGTACCGAAAGCGAGGGATGATTTGATCGCCGTGCAGGAGCTTGTGGATCGCTTGAGAGCGAACCTTGGAAGAGGGCAAAACTCACTCCAAGTGAGCATGGAAGAGATAACCATATTGTCTCGTGTCAGCCTGTATATCTATGAACAAGGTGACAATGCCAGAGCCTTATTGGAATAGTTAAAAAAGCCAGTCGTAATGACTGGCTTTATTCGTATTTCGATTAGTGACGATTACTTGCTAGCAACGTTGCCTAGCTTCAACCACGTATCGATAACCGTATCTGGGTTTAGGGATACAGAGCTGATGCCTTGTTCCATTAACCACTCTGCTAGGTCATCATGGTCAGATGGACCTTGACCACAAATACCTACGTATTTACCGGCTTTGGTTGCTGCATCGATTGCCATTTTCAGCATTGCTTTCACAGCTGGGTTACGCTCATCGAATAGGTGAGCAACATCACCAGAGTCACGGTCTAGACCAAGCGTTAGCTGAGTCATATCGTTTGAGCCGATAGAGAATCCATCGAAGTACTTCAAGAACTCTTCAGCCAAAATCGCATTTGACGGCAGCTCACACATCATGATCACTTTCAGACCTTGGTCGCCACGGCGAAGGTCGAATTTAGCCAGAATGTCGATAACCGAAGCAGCTTCACTTGGCGTGCGAACGAACGGGATCATGATTTCAACGTTCTTAAGACCCATTTCGTTGCGAACACGTTTGATCGCTTGAGTCTCTAGCTCGAAACAGTCTTCGAATACTGGCGAGATGTAACGAGATGCACCACGGAAGCCTAGCATTGGGTTCTCTTCATGTGGTTCGAACTCTTTACCGCCAACTAGGTTGCTGTACTCGTTCGACTTGAAGTCAGACATACGTACGATCACACGCTTAGGCCAGAATGCAGAAGCGATGGTCGCAATGCCCTCTGTTAGTTTGCCGACGTAGAAATCGATAGGATCTTTGTAACCACGAATACGCTGTGTGATTTCAGCTTTTAGCTCATCAGACTGAGCGTCAAAGTTAAGCAGTGCTTTCGGGTGAATACCGATCATCTTGTTGATGATGAACTCGAGACGAGCAAGACCAACACCTTCGTTTGGAATCTGCGCGAAATCGAAAGCACGATCTGGGTTACCCACGTTCATCATTACTTTAGTTGGTAGCAATGGTAGTTCATCAACCTCAGAACGTTTGATTTCGAACTCTAGCTCACCTTGGTAGACATAACCGGTTTCACCTTCAGAACACGACACTGTCACGGTCGCACCATCTTCAAGGTTGCTTGTTGCGCTACCACAACCAACGATTGCAGGGATGCCCAGCTCACGAGCGATGATTGCTGCGTGACAAGTACGACCGCCACGGTTGGTAACAATCGCAGAGGCTTTCTTCATAACAGGTTCCCAATCTGGGTCTGTCATGTCTGTTACTAGCACGTCGCCTTCTTGAACCAGTGACATTTGGTCTAGAGAGTCAACTAAACGAACTGGACCAGAGCCGATGCGTTGACCAATAGCACGGCCTTCAACGAGTACATCTGCCTTGTTATTTAGCTCGTAACGCTCGATAACGTTTTGGTCGCTTTGAGAACATACAGTCTCTGGGCGAGCTTGAACGATGTAAAGCTTGCCATCGATGCCATCTTTCGCCCACTCAATGTCCATTGGACGTTGGTAGTGCTTCTCGATGATCATCGCTTGTTTGGCCAGCTCTTTGATCTCTTCGTCGTTCAGTGAGAACTGATTACGCTCTTGCTCATCTGTATCAATGATGTCGACTTGCTTACCGATCTCTTGGTTGGTTGAGTAGATCATCTTGATCAATTTAGAACCAAATGTCTTTTTCACGATCGGCTGGTGGCCTGCTTCTAACATTGGCTTGTGCACGTAGAACTCATCTGGGTTCACAGCACCTTGAACCACCATTTCACCTAGACCCCAAGAAGAGGTGATGAATACGACTTGGTCAAAGCCTGACTCTGTATCAAGGGTGAACATTACACCTGAAGATGCTTTGTCTGAACGAACCATGCGTTGGATACCCGCAGACAATGAAATGCCGCGGTGGTCAAAGCCTTGGTGTACACGGTAAGAGATTGCGCGGTCGTTAAACAGTGACGCATAAACGTGCTTAGTCGCCTCAAGTACCGCATCGATACCTTTCACGTTAAGGAAGGTTTCTTGCTGGCCTGCGAAAGAAGCATCTGGAAGGTCTTCTGCAGTTGCAGATGAACGTACAGCTACAGACAATTCTTCGTTGTCTTCGATTAGCTCACGGTAGTTATCACGGATGTCTTGCTCTAGTGATTCTGGGAAAGGGGCATCTAGAACCCATTGTCGAATCGTTGCACCTGTCTTACGCAGAGCTTCAACGTCTTCAACATCAAGTTCGTCAAGTAATTGGTGAATGCGCTCATCAAGACCTTTGTAGTCAAGAAAGTCGTTAAACGCATGAGAGGTGGTAGCAAAACCATTTGGTACAGAAACACCAGCATTGGATAGGTTAGAAACCATCTCGCCCAGTGAGGCGTTCTTACCGCCGACTTTGTCGACATCTTCCATGGATAGGCCATTGAACCATAGGGTATTATTTTGCATTTATTTCTCCAGAAACATAGCAAGCATTGTAGGGATTTAAAGGCAAACGATTACGTGTCAGTTTAAAAAAATGTAAATTATTTTTAAAAGCTGTGGGGGACGTAATAGTCAGCAGGGTTTTGTTATATATATTATGGTTACCATCCTACTCAAAATAATTTTAAACATTAAATAAAAAATGCAAATTGATATTCAAAGTCGTGATGTATTCTATGTTTCTGATGGAACGGCCATAACATGTGAGACTTTAGGGCATGTTGTTCTAGGTCAATTTCCCTTCAAAGCCAATGAGAAAACCTTTCCGTTTGTTGAAAGTGAGGACAAACTTTCTGATTTATTGAAAGAGATCGACACTTCGTATCGTGAGAGTGGTCAGCAACCTTTAGTGTTCTTTTCGATTGTGATTCCTGAAATCAAAGCGAAGTTGCTTGAAGCGCCTGCTCATTGCTATGACGTGTTGGAAAGCATTGTTCAGAAGGTACAAGATGACATCCATATGGCGCCGACTCCTAAGCTGCAACGCTCACGCAGTGTAAACAAGGACTCGGTGAAGTATTTCGACCGTATTGCCGCAATTGAGTACACGCTTGCGCACGATGATGGCATTACGCTTAAAGGTCTAGAAGAAGCCGACATCATCTTACTGGGTGTGTCTCGAAGTGGTAAAACCCCAACTAGCTTGTACATGGCGATGCAGTTTGGTTTACGCGTAGCGAACTATCCATTTATCCACGATGATTTAGCGCGACTAAAGCTGTTGCCTGAGTTTGAGATATACCGATATAAGTTGTTTGGTTTAACCATTGATGCAGAAAGGCTGACTGAAATCCGTGAGAACCGTTTAGCAGGCAGTGAATACGCGAGCGACTCACAGTGTTTGTATGAGCTGCAAACCGTAGAGGCGATGTTCCGTAGAGAAGCTGTGCCGTACATCAATACTTCATCGTTATCGGTTGAAGAAATTTCTACACGTATCCTAGAGCGAACTGGCTTGAGACGCAGGCTACTTTGATTCTAAACGCTGAGAAGTGCTCGTTGTTGGTTTTTAGCTAATTACTAACAACGAGCCTTGTTGCTTGGCGAGTATTACCTCATAACAAAGTTTTCATTGTGCCAATGACTGGGCTTTAATCCTTTACTGACCAGTTGCTCTTTCAATGAGTTGAGCATTGGAGTCGGTCCACACCCGAACACTTGATACATCGACAGTGGTAAAGATAGTTTCTCGCTAATACTGTCAGCAGATAGGCGATCCTGTTCATTGTCTTGTACGTGCAATTGAATGTTCTTACTACCAATTAGCTCAGTTACATTTTGAACCATAAGGCGATAAAACTTTCCGCGGCCAACAAAAAATAGGTGAACTTCTTGCTCAGGGCTAGCCGTTGCCTTTATCCAAGAAATAAAAGGTGTGATGCCTATTCCTCCTGCCAACCATACTTGTGGCTGACTTGGCTTCTTTTCGCGTATGAGTTGTCCATAACCACCATCAACCGTGACCTTCTGGCCGATGACCAGTTGTGTTTGTAGCGCTTGAGTATGCTTGCCCAAATTTCGAATAATAAAGCTCAGCTGCTGCTCACAAGGGTGAGACGTAATAGTAAATGGGTGGAAGTGAGATACCTTATCCAAGTTAAAATCCAGATAAGCAAACTGTCCGACTTGGTAATCAATGCTTTTGGACTCAGCTTCAAGGGTAACCTCTACAGCGTTGTCTATCGCTTTAATATCGCTAACTGTGTAGGTGCAGAAACTTCGTTTCTTAAAGATGGCTTTGTAAACCCAACTTACAATCCCGATAGTGGAAACGAACAGCAAAGTGATACCCGTTACGCTGGTCAGGCTAAATGGCACATCTGAAAAGAATGTATGGTAAACCGAGATGATGAAAATTGGCCCCATTAGCATATGTGTGTAATACCAAATTCGGTAAGGGATCTGGCGGATCATGCTAATACCGCCTAATAAGATCAGGCCATACATAGCCCACTGCCCAACTTCCTCTCCAAAATCAGCAAAGGTTGGATCAATGCCATTGCCAGCAGGGCCCGGAACCAATAACCAGTGAAAGCTAGCACCAAGCACACCTGAAATACCTAACCATTTGTGCCAAACATAAGCCTTATCTATCCCACCAATTAGACGATCTAGCCATTTAGTACGGCAGCTAATGAGCATTGCCGCAGCCATACTGAGCATGGAGATTGCAGCAAAAAATGCTGGGACTTTTCGAGCCAACTCGAGATCGACTGGCAATATAAACCAGACAGAAAGTGATACAAATAAGGTTAGCAGTGTGGTTTTAAAAGTATTCATACAGGACTCTAGCAATACAGGAATGCCTATATCGTACGGTTGTCAGTATGAATGAAGTGTGAATGGTATTGTTGGAATTGATTAAGGTAGGAAATAGAACGGTTAGAAGCTAAAAGCTGAACACAGCCTTTAGCTTCTTAAAGGAAAAGTGCACTAGCGAAGCAGAGATAGCTTCAGAGTTTCGCTTTGCTTCTCTAACCAACGCTCTAGTGCTGGTGGCCATGTGATGCTCGGCTCTACGCAGAAGCCACGCAGCATAGAGAAGTACAAGGCTTGGTCGATAAGAGGCAGCGAAGACTCACCGTTTTCTATGTTCAGCAGCAGCTCTGCATCTTTCAGAAGCGGGTTAATCTGTTCAACAAACTGCGGTGTTTGTTCAATCAGCTTGTCGAAGTTGAGTTCTTCAGTTTCTTTGGCTGCGCGCCATGCTTCTTTGCTTGCTGGTGATTGATACTCGGCAAGGTCCAGTTTCCACCAACGTGGTAAACCAATGCGCTGGCTTAGCGGGAATGCGCGAGTTTGGAACAGGGTTACTTGCTCTGATGGTTCACGCTGCTCGTCGCTTGATTTTAGGTCCATGAAGTACGCAATGATATCTAGGCTCTCTGCCATGATAGAACCATCGTCTTTTTGTAATACAGGTACCATCTTTTTACCGATTAAATCGATAAGGGTTTGGGCATCATCATAATCCACAGAAACAAGTTCGATGTTTAAGCCCAGAGATTGAGCAATGTAGGCGACTCGTGCACAGAAAGGGCAGTGGTCGTAAATATAAAGCTTCATAGCTTCCCTCAGTTCATGGTCATTGTAAGTATAAGATGATGCTAATGTACCAGAAACTTCTGTAAACACTAAACATCAATAGAGAGTGCGTATTCACAGGCAATAAGTGCTTGGTGTCGTTCCGCTTTGATTCATTCTATTGTCTGTTGAATTCGGCTTTGCTGCAATGACTAAACCTGTGGAGGGTTTGGCGGGGAGTAGCAGATATAAAAAAGGCCCTGGCTGTTCACTCTAATGCAGAAGAGTAAAGCAGCCAAGGCCTCAATTTTGTTACCTTTAGCAGAGTGACTACTAAAAGAGCAGAGCGGTTAGACTATGCTTTTTTAAGATCTTGCATTGGGTAAGTAAGCGGCATTGCGCCTTCTACTGTTGTAACGTGAACGTAGTAACCACCAGCACTTAGACCAGTTACTACCATTTCACCAAGTTCAACACCTTTTGTTGCTACAACGCGATCATCAACTGAAAACACTTTACACACCTTCAATAAATTAAATAAATACGATAGATATCGAACGCGGATTTAATCAGATAGCCCTCTGATCAACTAATCCGGTTATTTGTCGTAAGGATTAAATTTAGTTATGCATAAACTGGTATGT
The DNA here is from genome assembly GCF_022398115.1 of Vibrio sp. Isolate22. Classification (NCBI taxonomy): domain Bacteria; kingdom Pseudomonadati; phylum Pseudomonadota; class Gammaproteobacteria; order Vibrionales; family Vibrionaceae; genus Vibrio; species Vibrio sp. Isolate22. The sequence continues at coordinate 38,431 of NZ_JAKEUW010000035.1, forward strand.
TATTAAAATCAGTGCGTTAGCTTAGTGGTCTGTATTATTTATCTGCAGGATAAACGACACCAACTTGTTGACGCATCTTTGTAATTAATTTGGCAACAGTTAATGCGCGCTGTTTTGTATCGGTTTGTGTGGTGTGATCGCCACCAATGCAACCAGCAAAGGCTTGCGCTTCGTAACTCATTGAGTTGTTGCTTTGCACTTGAGTGAGATTTTCAATGCTGCCATCGCGGTAGCGGATCTTAACGTCGGTGCATTCAGCGATGTGATCAATGATGATCGCACCTTGCTCACCTTGGATCTCACTCGGTGCGTAAGAGTCACTGACCTTAGAGTGTGCAAGGGTCACGTCAAACTCGGGGTATTGGAAGATGGCACAGCCATGCGCATCAACGCCAGACTCCAGTAACTTTGCAGAGGCCTGCGCGTTTTCAGGTTCTCCAAACAGCGCTACCGTTGCTGCAACGCAATAGAAGCCGATGTCGACTAATGAGCCATTTGAGAAAGCCGGGTTGAAGGTGTTTGGGTTTTCACCATTTAAGTACTTCTGGTAACGCGATGAATACTGGCAGTAGTTGATGTGCGCTTTATGCACCTTGCCGATTTTCTCTAGCCCAAGTTGGACTTGTTTAAAGTTAGGCAGAAATTGAGATTTATACGCTTCAAACAGCACCACACCGTTTTTCTCAGCAACTTCAAACATGCGTGTTGCTTCCGTGATATTCGATGCAACAGGCTTCTCACAGATGACGTGCTTGCCATGTTCCATCATCAGAATCGACTGCTCGCAGTGCAGCGAATTAGGGGAGGCGATGTACACCGCTTCAACCCTATTGTCGTTAGCTAACGCGTCGAGTGAGTCATATGTGGTTTCAACATCGAACTCTTGTGCGAACTGTGCCGCGCTGTCTAGGTTTCGTGAATAAACAGCAGTTAACTGCATCGATTGCGATTCATGTGCAGCTTGAACGAATTTTTGTGTAATCCAATTGGTTCCAATTACAGCGAACTTAATCATAGTGGTATCCGATACTTAGGGTCTGCGAAGATAGTAGCACTCAAAGGTAGGTGTTGTGTTCGAGATTTGCGGAACAATTTCCTTAAACTTAGTGCCTAATATTAAAGGTAATCTTTCATCGCAGGGCTGAGTCTACCAGTGGGACGGTGCACATCTAAGGCATTTTTGCTAAGGTGTAATTGAATTCAAACTAGGTGATGATATGCAAATTCGGACTGCGAAGGTAACTGACATTAACGCGATTTTAGCGCTCTCTGATCAGATAAATCGTCAACATCATCTTGGTGCGCCTATGGTTTTCGCGCCGCCATCACAGAGCAATGCAGACAGTGAGGAGTACTGGCTGGGCTTAATGATTGACCCGGCTGGGGCCTTCTTTGTTGCTGTTGAACAGGATGAAGTGATTGGCTTTCTTGCAGGCAAGGTGACGCAGAACAAAGGCGTGAGCTTTATCCAGTCACACAAGGTGGCAAGAGTGAACACTATTGTGGTGAATGACCAAATTCAGAGTAAAGGCGTGGGTCGAGCACTGATGAAGTCATTCAATCAGTGGGCGCAAGCTCAGGGGACGATAGAGTTAAGACTAGAGGTGATGGAGTTTAATCAACAAGCTCAGAGTTTTTATGAGTCGCTAGGAATGGAGACTCAGTCTCGAATCATGTCGATGCGTTTTGAGGAGATATAAGGGTGCGTCCGTTTTTACCGTTATCACTATGCTTATTCTTTATGACTCCGTTCGCACACGCCGAGAAGGTCGTTGTTGAGAAAATAGTGTCTGACGCTACCGCTATTGAAACCATTGTCTTTGAGTCAGCACCAGCTCATTCACAACGCATCTCAACTTCCTCTCCTAACTCTACTGACACGTCAAAATCAAAGCATGTGATTGATGTGGATGAGGCGCTGGGTGAGGACCAACCCACTCAAATTGCTCAGCTGGCAAAAGGTTCATCGAAACGTTTACCTAAAGCTTCTGCTCAAGCTTCATTATTAGAACCCTACATGGCGCCAGACTCTTTTTCTGAAATCGATCCTCTGTTGCAAGTCGTGACCTTAGTGAAAGTCGATAAATCGAAACGCAGAATGTACTTACTTAAAGGAGATGAGGTGGTACAAGAGTTTCGTATTGCTTTGGGTAAGGAACCGAAAGGGCATAAACGCTTTGAAGGGGATAACCGAACGCCAGAAGGGGAATATACGCTCGACTATATCATGGAGCGCTCTGAGTTTTACCGTTCGGTACACATCAACTATCCGCGCTCCTCTGATAGACAGTGGGCTGAAGAGAACGATGTGGACCCGGGTGGTAACATCAAAATTCATGGTATTAAAAACGGTGAGCGTCGTTCGCCAGGTTTTATCCAAAGTTTCGATTGGACAGATGGCTGTATCGCATTAACCAACCAAGATATGGATGAGTTTATTCAACTGGTTAAAATGGGCACCCCTATCCACATCGAATGGTAGGTTCTGGTACCCATATTCCTTCAGAAATTAGACAGTTCGTTACAGTAGAACTCGACCTGCACTGAAAAACGCAATCACGATTAGCAGTCCGATAGTGACAGGCTTAAATTTCTCGCCACCAAACCTTTCGAACAGTTTCGAACCCACATAGCCACCAAATATACTGCTTGGTAACAGTGCCAGTGTCAGCCAGACCACATCACGGTCGACGAGCCCTGCAATGGATGCAGAAACAAACGCACTTGAATCCGCCAAAACAAAGAACGCAATCAACCCAGCTCTGGCGATGTGCGGCGCTACAGGGCTTGCCAATGCGTGGGTGCCAATAGGTGGACCAGACATAGAAGCCGCACCATTCATTATTCCAGCAAGGCTTCCTAGGATATAGGGAGCAAATCTTGGTTCACTTTTATATTGAAAGCCTCGGTAGATCATAAGTGCAGACGCGAAGACAAAGGCGCTGATGATCAAGATAATGGTGTCTTGGCTAACTGATTTGAGTAAAAGCAGGCCAACAGGAGTGAACACAAGGCAAGGGATAAATACCTTGGCGACCCAGCGCCAATTGACATGTTTTTTGACCTTAGGCAGCAATTGAACGTTACCAAGTAGGTCGATAAGCATGAACACAGGGACAAGCTCAATAACCGGAACGAACAACGCACTTAAAGGCAATGCGACTAAGGTGAAACCGAAGCCTGAGAAGCCACGAACGATCGCGGCAAAAATGAAGATTGCACCCAAAATTGGGAAAGTTGGACTAAAAATGAGATCCATAAATTAAGTAACCAATAAAGCTGCCTAAATAGTGCGAGCTAATGAAACCAAGTGAGCAGCGGAATGTACTCCTACTCACTTGTGTTTGCTACTTAATTTTGAGGTTTATCGAGGTAAATTTTCCCGTCTTAAATGTTTACTACTTTGGCATTTACCCAGTCAATTTTTCGCGCTAAATCTATCTGGGAAATCAGTGAATATCGCATCGACGGCGGATAGGAATTTAAACGTAGACGGATCATTGACGGTGTAGCACCATGTTTGAATCTTTGCTTCGGCAAGCGTATCAAGATCATCCTGATTGACGTTTTCGTAATTCATATGACAACTGAACGCTTTTACCTGATCAATAAGCAGAAGTTCGTCTTGAGAGAGCTGTTCTGTGATCACACCAACTCGGTATCTTGGTAAGTGATGAGCTATTTCTGCGACAACTTCATGACTGAAACTTGAAAGCAGCACTCTGTCGGTGTCTATGTTTGAGCGGATCAGCTCGCTGTGTAGAAGATCAACGACATGAGGCGCTTGGTGTCGGCTATCGACTTTTATCTCTAGGTTAACGCTGAGGTTATGTTCTTCAACAAGTTCAAGTAACTCGCTAAGTGTGAGTATTCTCTCTCCTTCGAACTGCGCTGACTTCCAGCTGCCAAAATCAAGCTGACGTAGTTCTGCCAAGGTGTGTTCATCAACACGGCCCTTACCATCGCTACAGCGTTCGAGAGTGTGGTCGTGACAAACCACAAGCTCATCATCCTGAGTCTGCTGAATGTCAACTTCAATCCATTTCAAGCCAAGCTTAGCGGCTTGTTCAATACTTGCTTTGGTGTTTTCTGGGTGAGTACCTGCTACACCACGGTGACCTACGATGATAGACGACATAATTAATCCTTCTTGAATGCGCATCGTAAATAATTATTAAATATCAGTTTTCCCGAATACGCCAGAGTAATTGCTGTGCAAGAGTCTCTACACAGGATTCTGCTCATAAAAGTGATATTTTCCTCTTAGTACTTTCCTAGCAGTACTAAAAGGAAAAGCCTCTCGAGTGGAGAGGCTTTGGATGAGATTAAGCTTTGCCCCGACGTTCGCTTTAGTGAGCGATATCGAGTTGGTTGTCTTTCACTCCGTTGATGCGGAACCAACCTGCGATACTGAATCGTTCTGTGTTGGTTGGCAGAACTTCGTGTGGGAACTGCTCAGATAAGAACACAAACAGACGACCTGATTTTGGTGGAATGGTGGCGATGTGATTGTCTTGTAGGTCGTAAACCACAAGTTCACCAGCGTCATCTTCACTCCACTCGTCATTCATGTAGAACACAGTAGTCAGACGGCGGTTTTCGTTGCCTTTAAAGCAGTCTAAGTGCTTTTGGTAGAAGTCGCCTTTTTCGTATTTAGCAAAGTGCGCTTCATACTCGAACAAGCCCAAAAAGAACGCTTGGTTTGCAGCTAAACGAATCTGCTCCATTTTATCTAGGAACTGAGATGCAGGCTCACCCATGTCACGGTGTACCCATTGAATCTTGTCACTACGAATACTTGATTCTCGTGTTACTTCATCGTTGCGGCCAATCCTAGCCTTTTTCCAGTTCTCTGGAATGCAATCCCTCAATGCCACCACTTCTTCATGAGTTAAGAAGTCATCCCAAACACAGTAACCTTGGGTAGAAAGAGCATCGATTAGTTGGTTCATGTATAGCACTCAGACAATAAATTAGAGGCGCATATATAGTCCTAATAACTCAGGTCAACAAATCACGTATTTTGTCGTCACGATAAAAGAGCGGAAGAGCATGGTACTTTGATGTGATTTTATAGTTAACAAATTTATTACAAATAAATATGAGTTTGCTATGGTATAGGTCTGACCAGTTGGTTTATCACAAGGAGTGGGTTTGCAACTGCATACCATTAAAGGTTACATCCAAGACATGTATTTGGTGGAGTACCCAGACAAATTATTGTTGCTCGATGGCGCATGTCGAGCCGATATTCCGCATTTGAAGGCTTTTATTGAAACTGAGCTAATGCGAGATTTTTCTGATCTGCATACTGTGGTCGTTACGCACATGCACCCCGATCACGCAGGGGCTGCGCACAAGCTCAGAAAGCTAACGAACTGTCATTTGGTCGCTGCAAACAGAGACAAAGATTGGTATCACGGTATCGACGGCATCTTGATGCATCTGACCGATCTGGCATTGGCACGATGGATGGCGAATCGTTTAGGCAAACCCAAAGCAAACCTTTGGTATTCGAGGAAGTTAAAGCCGGATTACAAGCTATCAGATGGCGATAGCATTCCTGGCTTTGATGATTGGTTAGTGTTGGAAACGCCGGGGCACACCGACAGAGATCTCTCTGTGTATTCTCCATCACACAGCGTTGCCTATGTGGCTGATTTGATGGTAGAGGTCAAAAAGAAGCTCATTCCGCCTTTCCCGATCTTCCACCCTAATAAGTATCGTGATTCTGTGTCACGCATTTATGACATGCAGATCGACACCCTGTTGGTGGCGCATGGAGGGCAAGTGGAACTGAATCAGAAGGCGTTTGACCATTTGTTGATGAGTGCACCAAGAAGGCCTGTGACGCATTGGCGGGTAACAAAAATTAAAACCAAGAAACTGCTGCTCTCAATTTGGCGTTTTGGTTTTCAATCTCATGGTAAATCTAAGAAATAGGTGAGGTTTACCTAGGAAATAGAAGCAATAAGGCCAGTCATGAGACTGGCCTTATATCGTTGTGGCGAGCTTTAGTCATAACCTGTGGAGCGGTTACGATGGCTCAGATTAGTGAGTCAGTAGGAATTCGCCCGCTGGATCAACAATCACTTTGTCACTCATGCCTTGGCGACCAAGCAACATCATGTAAGTCATGTCTTGACGGTTGCTTAGCGTGATATCGATAGGCCATTGTTGACCACCGATTCTTAGCATGGTTTCAATCACGCAACGGTGTTCAACTTCGCCGTTAGATGATTTAATTTTCTTACTTGTTTTCAGTTTCGCCTTGCAGCGCACCGTCTCTTCTAGGTGATAAACGTCTGGGTGAAGGTCAAACTCTACGAATTTCTCACCGTTTGATTTAACACATAGTAGATTGTCTACGTGTAGAGAAGAGGTTTTTGCCCCTGTATCAACACGTGTATGTAGTCCAGTTATCCCTAACTCTGGTAAGCAAAGTGCTTCGGTATTCCCTATGATCATTTTATTGTTCATTTTCTTTCCAATCATGAGTTATCGGTATTCAATCAGCCCTTGCCACGAGTACGGTTAGCGTTTGGTTTTGCATTCTTCTCGATGAATTCGAAAATCATGTCTGCTACATCTTTACCCGTTGCTTTCTCGATGCCTTCTAGGCCTGGAGAAGAGTTTACTTCCATTACTACTGGGCCGTTCTTAGATTGTAGAATATCTACACCACATAGGTTTAATCCCATGATTTTCGCTGCATTGATTGCTGTCGCACGCTCTTCTTTGGTTAGTTTAACCAGTTGAGCAGTGCCGCCACGGTGCAGGTTAGAGCGGAATTCACCCTCACCAGCTTGACGCTTCATTGCAGCAATTACTTTGTTGCCAACAACAAAACAACGGATGTCTGCGCCATTTGCTTCTTCAATGAACTCTTGAACTAAGATGTTCGCTTTTAAGCCCATGAACGCTTCGATAACGCTTTCTGCTGCTTTGTTTGTTTCTGCTAGTACAACGCCGATACCTTGAGTGCCTTCAAGAAGCTTGATAACCAGTGGCGCACCACCTACGTTTTTGATCAAGTCTTGAATCTTGTCTGGGCGGCTAGCGAAACCTGTTTTTGGTAAGCCAATACCTTTACGAGACAACAGTTGTAGTGAGCGAAGTTTGTCGCGAGAACGACTGATAGCTACTGACTCATTGATACAAAAAGTGCCCATCATTTCGAATTGGCGAACAACCGCAGTTCCGTAAAAGGTAATGGAAGCGCCAATACGTGGGATAACCGCGTCGTATTGAGGTAGCTCTTCACCCATGTAGCGAATCTTCGGATTGTTACTCGCGATATCTATATCACAGTGCAACGTGTCGATAACATCGACCTGATGACCACGTGCTTCTCCAGCCTGCTTTAGACGAGCGGTAGAGTATAGATTTTCGTTACGAGAAAGAATTGCGATACGCATGGCGTTTCCTTAGTTAATACCTGATTGGTAACTGCAAAATTATTTAGTTGTTAGCTGAGCTTTCAGTTTTTTCTGAGGCTCCTTGCTTGCTTCGGGGCGAACCTTAAGGCTTTTTGTTTAACTAAGAAAACGAATTAAATTTGTCGAGTCGACAACGGAAATCTATCGATTGTGTGAGCTATTGGTACAGCAGGCTTGGGAGGGGATTTTGAAAGGAAAAGCGAGTTGAGACCTAACTCATATTGGGGGTAGGAGCATATTAGGCTGTGCTCAACTCGCGTTTACTCGGTGCTAAAAAGTGTACTAATAACGCCAGTTACATAGATCTAAAAGTGTTCGTAGTGCTTCTCTTTCGAGCTTACTGCAGGTGCTTTTTAGCTTGTTAAGATAGTATTTTCTCATGGTCATTACTCTCTCTAGTTAGGCTTCATTTACAACCTATGGTTTGTTGCTGACCCGTTCATTATGGTTAATTAAGAGGAACTAAAAAACAGATGGTATTTTTATTGGTTGTTCCTGTTTTGGTCATATCGCACTACTTTTTTACGATTGTGTTTTATAATGGGCTTAATTAGGAAGAGCTACGTTTAAAAGGTTCATTATTTGTCTGATCTAAACATGATGCGTTACTACACGCGGCTAGAATCGTTCGAGCCAAACATTTCTCACTCCGTGACCTTAACGGAAGTGGCAGATAAGTTGTTTACAAGCTTGCGCCATGCTCGAACCATGTTAGGCAAAATGCATCAAGCTGAATGGGTCGTGTGGGAACCAAAAGTTGGCAGGAATCAACGCTCTAACTTAACACTGCGTTTTAGCAATCCAGAATTGGCTCAGCATGTCGCGAGTAAGTTGATAGAGCAGGGCAAGTACGAAAAAGCGCTCTCGATATTAGATAATGACCGCGCTGTGTTTGGCTCTTTACTACAAGAAACCTCCGGCGCAACCATGCGTGAAGGGCTCTTGCATGTTCAATTAACCTATAAACGCAAGTTTGAGGATCTGTTTCCACATCATATACATCGCAGTAGTGAGCGATTTTTGATCAGGCAAGTGTTTAGCTGCTTAGTGACATGTAACGGCAAGGGCGAACTGAAGCCTGAGTTAGCTCACCATTGGGAATATGACACTGAGCAATTGGTTTGGACTTTCTATCTGCGCCCCGGTTTGACTTTCCATGATGGGCAGCCTGTTGATGCCAAACAGCTAGTTGCTTTGTTTACTGCTTTGCAAGCCCTGCCTTTTTATCAAGCTGAGTTGGCTCATGTATCTTCCATTTACAGTGAGCAGCCATTAAGGATCAGTTTTAAACTAACCCAAGCGGATACTGGCTTTGCGGGTTTGCTTGCTGGCGTTAAGTATTCGATTCAACCGGCAGCACAGGTGACCCGTGAGCCTTCACCATTAAACTCAGCTTCTCATGTTGTGATTGGTACAGGCCCTTTCAGAGTGGTTGAAACCAACAGTGAGCGTATCAAGCTCTCGGCATTCGAACACTTTTACGGTTGTCGCTCTTTAACCGATGAGGTGACCATTTGGCAGTTTGAGGAATCGATGACTGGTAGCGCTCGATTCGATTATAGCCAGATGCAGGTGTCACCGTATGAAGATTCGGCCTGTTTTCATCAATTAGGGAAGAGCGACACTGAGTTAGTGTCTGCTGAAACAGACGGGCTTCGCAGTCGAATCGAAGACGGTTGTTTGTTTATTCTATTTAACCAAAATTCAGCGGCAAACTCGCTAAGTGATGAACAACGTAAGTACCTATCATCACTTGCAAACCCACAGGCTATTTTGACGCAACTTGAGCAAAACCAAGGCTTATTCAGTGTCTCTTTGGCTCAGAACATATTGCCAAGTTGGCAGAAGCTGTATCGAACGCCTTCTAGAGAGACTGAGTTGCCTAAGAAGTTGAGCATCGCGGTTTATAACTACTATGCCCTCTATCGATGTGCTATTTCGGTGTCAGATATTCTTAAAAGACATGGTGTGGAAGTTGAGGTGAATACCTACAGTTTTCGAGAATTGGCTCAGCTTTCTCAGCGGGGCGATTTAAAAGAGGACTTGGTACTGTGTAACCTGAATCTCGATGACAATGCGCCATCTTCGTTGTTCTCGTGGTTGATGAATGACCCTGTATTACATTCCGCGCTCGGAGAGATGAACAGTGATTGGCTCAAGCAACGATTAGATCAGCACAAAGCAACGGTTGAATTACCGGATTACTTGGCTGAGTTGGAACCTATTGCATCGACACTAATTTCTGATTATTGGTTAGTCCCGATGTTCCATCACTTACAAACCGTGCGTTTCCAAGGGATTCTGAAAAACGTAGCCATCACCAACTGGGGATGGCCAGATTTCAAGAATGTATGGTCGGCTGACTAACTTGAGTGGGAGTGGTCAGCGTATTTCGCGTTCCATTGAAGCTAACATTTGAATTGAGAAACCAAACTCGTTAAATGCATTGCCTTAGCCCGCAAGTGTTGGCACTCCTGAGCCGTTTTCTCAATCATGCTATCGCTCTCTCTGGCTATTTCAGAAATTCCAGAGATGTGCGGTGAAATCTCGTTGATGACGTTAGATTGCTGACTCGTCGCTGAGGCGATCTGCATATTCATGGCATTCATCTGATCGACACTATGAGAAATGCTTGAGAGTTGTTGCTCTGAGTTGGAGGCTTCGACCTGACACTTACTGCCAAGGGTGGTGCTGGTTTCGATGGCTGTCACGGCTTGTTGAGTACGCTGCTGAAGCTTTTCAATAATACCTCGAATCTCTTCGGTCGACGCTTGGCTTCGTGAGGCGAGGGTTCTCACTTCGTCAGCTACTACCGCAAAACCTCTACCTTGTTCGCCTGCGCGAGCGGCTTCTATCGCTGCATTAAGGGCTAGTAGGTTGGTTTGTTCAGAGACACTGTTGATGACATCCAACACGGTATCGATAGAGTTCGCATCTTGAGCGAGTTGATTGATAATGTCCGTTGTGTCATCGAGCTGCTTGTTCATATGTTCAATGCTTTCTGAAGTGACAGAAACGGACTTTTGACCAATGCTGATTGCACTCGCTGCATGTTGTGCACTGTCGGCGGCACCATTAGCGTTTTGGGCGATTTCGTCTGAGCTGGCACCCATCTCATGAATGGCTGTTGCAACTTGTTCGATCTGGCTGGTTTGTTGTTTGATGTCTTGCTCCATCGACTGCGCCATATGATCGACACCTTGGATAGATTCAGATATTTGAATACCCGTGTTCGAGACATCTTTGAGTAAATCACTCAGATATTGCACGAATTGATTGTAGCCTTTGGCGATTTGTCCTATTTCGTCATGTCGCGAATCATCTAAGCGAAAGGTGAGATCACCACCCCCTTTCCCTATCTGTTGTAATCGCTCGGCTACTTCCACAAACGGTAGCAAGAGCTTGTTGGTCGCCCATGCTGCGATTGGCGTGTAAATGGCAGCAATGAGTAGGGCCATAAAGATGATGGTTTGGCTGAAGCCATTTAATTCGCCTAATACGTCCTGCTTGGGAATTTGTGTAATCAGAGTCCAACCTATACCTGGCATCGCTTTGGAGCCCAGAATTAGTGGCTGACCATCGACGGTGGCCTCATGAACGACGGTTTGTTTGCTGCCGATCAACTGATTAGCCTTAATTCCTACAGAGTCTAGTGAGCGTCCAATCAGATTTTTATCTGGGTGAACCTTGATGATCCCCTCTTGATCGACAAGAAAAACAATACCGCTTTCTCCGACGCTATAGTTGCTGATCAGTTGAGTAATACTTTCCAACGTTAAGCCGATACCTGTCACACCAATACGTTCACCATTGCGAGTGACCACATAGTTAACAAACAGTGCTGGGATTCCGGTGGCTGCATCAATATCCAAAGAGAGCTCAAATGGCTGATTTGACTCGATGAAGCGGTAGAACCATTGGTCACTTTGTTCATTGGTAGAGATCGTTTTCAGTACGCCATTATGGGTATAGTAAGTGCTCGCTTCGTTGGAAACGTAATAGGCACTGATCGCGTTGAACTCACTTTTAACAGATTGAAGATAGGTTCGAAGCTCTTGTTCCGAAAGTCTGGTTTGTTGCATTAAAGGCGAAAGCGTCATCATCTTTGATGCAAGGATAGGCGTTTCCAACTTGAGGTTTATTTCATTACTCACCTCGCCGAGTGAAGCTGGTAATTCTCGCTCGAAGGTTCTATCAATCAAAATAGCCCGGCTTGATTGAAATGAATACACTCCCATCACGCTAATAATGGCAAGAGCAGCGACGATCGTCGCCAGTATCGCTTTGGTTCGTATAGTCAATTGCAATTTAGATTCCCTTCTAAAAACATTCAATTCCATTTGTAAGTGCAATGTTAATTAAAACCTGACTCTATGGTCAATAAATGAAGTCTAGAAATGAGTGTTGTGCGATATTTGTACAGATTTAAGATGTCCACATTGGTCTGTGCTCGGTATACGGAGTGCTTCGCTTCTAAATTTGACGAATAAAAAATTACACTCACTGGTTTACTTTTGTTTTTTGGTATGTAAACTAGTTAGTGTAGTTTTTGAGTTGGGCTTTCCCAACAGTTGAAGAGATACCAATGAAAAAATATCTATTACCGATTTTAGGAGTACTTGCCGTGGTCGCTATCGTAAGCACAGGTTCACAATCAAATGACAATCTAGATAAGCTTCCGAAGAAGTTTGCTAACAGTGAGTTAGAGTACAAGTCGGGTATGTCTGATATTTTTTCAATCTTGCAGGCGTATGTAACTGTAGAAAGAAATGAGCCAGTGCCACGAACCGCATTGCCTCTCGTTCCCATGACAGCAGAACAGCTGATTGAAGAGCAAGAAGACGTTGCGTACCGTTTAGGTCACTCAAGTGTGATGATGAAGCTAGATGGTAAGTTAGTGATGACTGACCCTGTGTTCAGTGATCGCGCATCACCTGTTCAATGGATGGGACCAAAGCGTTTCCACCCAACCCCTATCTCACTGCAAGAACTCCCTAATATTGATGTGGTGGTTATTAGCCATGATCATTACGACCATTTAGACAAAGGTGCAGTTAAAGTATTAGCCGATAAAGTAGGGACATTCTTGGTGCCACTCAGAGTTGGTGCACTACTTGAAAAGTGGGGCGTGGACAAAGAGAAAATCATAGAATTGAACTGGTGGGAATCGGCAACAGCGTCAGATATCGAGTTTACCTTGACCCCAACACAGCACTTCTCTGGGCGTGGCTTGCTTGATCGTGACCAAACCCTATGGGGTAGCTGGGTTATTAAGGCTTCAGACAAAAAAGTCTTCTTTAGTGGTGACTCTGGTTACTTCAATGGTTTTAAAGAGATTGGCGAGCGCTTCGGGCCGTTTGATTTAACCATGGTTGAAACGGGTGCGTATAACTCACTTTGGGCCGATATTCATATGTTCCCAGAGCAGAGCGTTCAAGCGCACATCGACCTTAAAGGTGAGGTGATGATGCCGATCCACAACAGCACATTTGACCTTTCTATGCACGCCTGGCAAGACCCAATGGAACAAGCCTTAGCGATAAGCAAGGAGCGAGACGTACAGATGGTGAGCCCTGTCATGGGTGAACGTTTGGTGATTTCAGAGCCAGTGCCCGCACAAGCTTGGTGGAAATTGGCATCAAACTAGAACGACGATTTTAGTCGAAATCTTTATAACGCGCATCGATGTAAAAGTTAGCTGATACACAAACGCTACCGATCTTGGGATTCGGTGGCGTTCTTGCTTCTTGTAAGCAGCGGCTTATTTGAAAGGGCAGCTTATTACTTAGGGCAGTTTTCTAGGTTTTGAGCCATTTTGTTCGCTATTTGGCTGAACTGTTCTAGCTCATCTTTGTTCATGCCTTTAGTCATTCTCTGAAGCATCTCTCGATCAATATTCGAAACCTTAGTCATGATTTCTTCACCTTTACTAGTCAGTACCAACAACTGGCTGCGTTTGTCTTCAGGGTTTGGAGACTTCTTTACAAGTTCTTGATTGATCAAAGCATTAACTAATCTCGTGACCTGTGCTTTATCGCGGTTTAGGAAGTGTGCGATATCGATAGCCGTACATGGAGATTTCTTAGTAATGATCTTCATGACACGAATATTCATAGGTGCGATCTCAGAATCCAAGCTCTCAATCTGCTCACTCATTTGGCGTTTCAAAGAGTGTACTAAGCGAAAGATAGACTCCAACGATGTGTTATCAGACATAAACGATCCTTAGAAATATAGTTGACATTATCAACCATTGTATTTATAGTTGACATTATCAACTTAATTGTTCGTAAATTCAAGTTAGGAGACAGTAATGACGATGCAAACAATCACAGGTAAACACAATCACTACCGTATCACTATCGAAGAAGTGAACATCAAGGAAGATCGTGAACTGCAAACCATGCAGTTTGAAATTGAAGATAGAGAAAACATGTTCGCGATTGTAGATAAGATTAAGCAGGACAGTGGCTTAGACGAGCAATCCGCAACGAGACTAGGTGTAAGTATTCGCTTACTGGGACCGTTGATGATGCAAGATAGAAAACACCCTCTGTTTGTTGATTTCATGCCTCACTTCAGAAACTTCATGCAAAATCTTAAGAAGACGCTGAAAGGCGCGTAGCGCTTGTCCGGCAATGACATATTCAAAAAGCCAGCAAATTGATGTGACCCCGTAAAGTTGGACATTTCTGTTAAGCGGCTTTCAAGGCCTGAGTTCGATATTCTATCGGAGTCAGGCCTTTTAGTTTCACTTTTATACGTTTGGTATTGTAGTACTCGATGTATTCTTTAATTTGCTCTATCAGAGCATCTGCATCTTCAAAGCTTTGGTTGTGATACATCTCTGTTTTGAGTAAAGCAAAAAAGTTTTCAGCAACCGCATTATCCAAGCAGTTACCTTTTCTCGA
>NZ_JAKEUW010000036.1:0-52489 GCF_022398115.1 Vibrio sp. Isolate22
AAGTTGCGCATCGGTGAACGTTAATGTGCCATCTTCATCAATGGTGTAGCTAACATCGCTCACCACTGTTGGGTCGCTCATCGGATTAACCGTTAGGTCTGCCGTTGCGGTCACCGTATCGGTACCGTCCGTTAGGTCGAAGGAGATATCAATGTCACCATTGAAATTCGCATCCGGYGTAATAGTGAAGCTGCCGTCATCGTTTGCCGTCACCGTCGCGTTACCGCCAACAGACAAGTTCGCTGCCGTTAGGTCATCGCCTTCCRCATCGGTCGCTTGTGCCAACAATTGCGCTTGGCTCAAGGTAATCGATGCGTCTTCATTGACCGTGTAAGCCAAATCACCGCTCACTGGCGCATCATTAACGGCCTTCACATCCACTTCGGCCGTCGTCGATACTTTCTCACCATCTTCATCGGCAACCACAACCGTTAAGCTCACACCACCGTTGAAGTTCTCATTCGGTGCAAAGCTGTAGGTGCCGTCGKCATTCGCCGTTAAGATGCCGTCAGTGCCCGTGTACGTTACACTGTCTAGGCTGACATCGCCTTCCACATCACTCGATTGAGCCAGTAACTGCGCTTCAGTGAAGTTAATCACTTCATCTTCATTCACAGAGTAACTGGTTGGACCCGCAACCGGTGGATCGTTCACTTCTGTAACGGTAATATTAACATTAGCAGAAACTGGCTCCGTTCCATCCGTGACCGTAAAGTCGAGGCTTACATCGCCATTGAAGTTCTCATTCGGTGCAAAGGAGTAAGTACCATCACCATTGTTCGTAAATACACCATCCGTTCCCGAGTATGTCACCTCACCGATAGATAGGTCGTCGCCATCAATGTCGGTCGCACCCACTAGTAAATCAGCATTAGTAAATGTTAATGTGCCATCTTCTTCAACATCGAGTTCTAAATTAGCCACTTCGGCTGCATCGTTTTCTGCGTCAATTTTAATTTGGAACGTTTCGGTTACCGTTTCAGAACCAAAGCCGTCTTCTACTTCGCTGATAGTCTCTTCATCAGAAGCTTGAACATCAACCGCAAATGTCTTTTCTACTGTTTGTGAATCGAGATCATCAACGCCTTGTTGCTCCTCTGATTCAGAAGATGTCGCATTTGATACTGTAGACGTAGTCGCGGCCTGCTCCTGCTCTTCATTACCTTCTGCGCTTGCTCCGCCATCTGAAGCTTCTGTGCTTTCACCACCTACCGCTTGGGCACCAACTTCTTCTACACCACTATCAGCTGTGACATCATTTTCGTTTGTATCTGTTACTGCACCATCAACCACGTTAGATTGAGCAACATCAGAATCACTACCGCTTTCTGTCGTTTCTTCTTGAACAGCCGCACCAGAAGCCGATTCATCATCATCAACACCTGCACTAGTCGGGTTATCCTCCAAAGCCTGGTCAAATTCGTCGACTGCATCAGTATCTTCAGCTCCTGTCGCAATTGTCGACGTAATCGTATTCTGTTGATTTTGTTGCTCCTGCTCCTGAGTGGAAGTACCAACATCATTCGTGTCTGTTTGTTCTACTGCATCATTGAGAGTTTCATCTTGATTAACTTGGTCTGCCATTACAGCCTCCGTTGCTACTAGCTAACTGATCGTGTTTACAGTCATTAAAGGACACTATTTTTAGAAAACCAAATTTTTATACAACATTTGTCATGATTTTTTTTTACAAATAAAGTAAAAAAAAATTGAAATCCTCCTTTAAAGATCCTTAATTATTGTCATCAAAGCAATTAAGGCGGTGGAATAATGATAGACATGACAAATTTGTTGCGTTCATTCGACAACAACCACAAACGTCTTCAATTAGTGTTGGAAGATTTTTACAAGGACTTTTATGGCGCAGCGACAAACATCGAGCAGCTTTATCAAGGTAATCGTTTCGATGAGCTTAACCACTACTCGAGAAAGTTGAAGACAATCTTAGCCCTGCTATGCGACCAAGATTTGCCGCCTAAGATGGCGAAGCTGGAACATTTAAGTAAACACGAATTCCCTGCTCCAGAAGATTTTTTAAAGGATGTACAAGCTGAATTGCTAAACGTTAATCGACAAATAAATCATTTATTATCGCTAGAAGCCGTTCCAGATAACAAGGTATCGAGGTAGGTCATGAGCAATAATCAAATTGAGCATCACCTTAGAAAGGCCCTTGTTTCTAATACAGAAGTCACTAAGGTCACAGCAGACGACACAATAGTGCTAGCCAGTGCAATGACTAGTGTTCACAAAACACTGCTTATTATATTCATGCTGGCACTGGTTGCAGTTGCTGTGGCATCGCAAGCACGCATAGACATTGTTGTTTCTGTTCGTGGTGAACTGCTTTTGGAATCTGATGTAGAAAAGGTTCAACACCTAGAAGGTGGGATTCTAGAAGAGTTACTCGTAAGGAAAGGTGAAGTCGTTTATGAAGGGCAACCCATCGCTCGACTACGTTCACTCGACCGCAATACTCAGCTCGATACGGTGAATACAGAGATAATCCAACTTGAACTAGACAAGATTCGCTATAAAAGCTTACGAGATATGGTAGAGCCCGACTTCACCGCTTTCATTGAGCAGTATCCTGAACAAGTGCAAACCAACATGAACACTTGGCGACAAGAGTTCTCTAAAAATCGCTCAAATGAAGAGCTCATCACTCATGATATAAAGCACAAAAACTCCCTTATCAGCTCAATGCTAAAGCGCCGTAAAAGTTCAGAGAATCAGCTTTCTTTGATTCGTAAACAGCTCAATATCAAAAACACCCTCTATAAAGAAGAGATGGCTTCTTACGTAGATGTTCTCAATATGCAGGTTCAAGAGTCCAATATGGTGCGTGAAATTGAGAATCTGGGTGAGTCTGTAATGAACGAGCGATTCCAACTCGACAAATTAGAAAAGCAACATCGTGATTTAGTTGAGAATCGAAATTCAGAGTATCAAGCACAAATCATTCAAGCGAACAAAGATCTCAAACTGAAACGAATCCTACAACCTCAGCACTCAGACAAGGTTGACCGCCTAGTCGTTTATTCACCCGTTGATGGAGTGGTCGACAAATTGCATTTTAACTTCCGCTCGGCGGTTATTCCTCCAGGCGAAAGTATCGCTGATATCGCACCGATCAATAACTCCCTTCACGGCGAAGCCAAAATCCCTCGTAAAGACATGGGGTTTGTGGAGATCGGCCAAGCAGTAAAAGTGAAAATGGATACGTATAACTTTGCCAAGTATGGCTTTGTAGAGGGAACCATAGCCTCTATCAGTCGCTCGTCTTACGAAGAAGAAGACGCGGAGTTCTATTTGGCGGAGATTGAGATAAGTCAAAATTTTCTTGAGCGAGGAGGCACACAATACAAACTATCCCCTTATATGGAATTTACTGCCGATGTCAAAACAGGCTCGCGCCGAGTCATCGAATATGCAGCCAAGCCTGTAATGTCAGCCATCGAAGATGCATTCGATGAGAGGTAGTGAAATGAGCAGAAAGCCGTCATACAATATATCGGTCCCAGCGCTGCGCCTAAGCATACTGTTTAGCCTGGTGTTGGCTTCACTCGCTTTTTATTTGTATTTATCTTGGTCAAAAGTCGACTCTGTTTCGCAAGTGCAAAATGCCCCACTCCTTACTAAGGCCCAAGAGCTAAACCAAGCCATTGAATTAGGCATACAAACCTTACAGCACTGTTTAAAGGCAGACAGTTTTAGCGAGAGTGATCTAAGCCTATCCAACCTGAAGAGCGAGATTGACGAGTTTCGTTCTTTGGCTTCCCTGAATAAAACTGAATTTAGTTTGGTTGGTGCGACCGAATATACACAACTTGAATTGGCGATTAACCGCTTTTCTGACAGCCCAAAAGCTCGTAATGACTTACTCGACTTGTACCTTTCACTGACCAACAACTACCTACAGATGGACGATAACTATCGCACCATGTTTAACAACCATGCAAGTGACCTAATGGCTGAGAAAAATGAGTTTTTCGTATGGCTATTTATGGTGGTGGCTGTGTTGGCTGTAATTAGCGTATTATCCAATTTGGTGGCGATATTTAAGCTTAAGAAGTCCAGCTTAAATGAACGAGTGATCGATTATGAATTTGATGCGTTATACCAAGAGTTAAAGCAGCTTGATTCACAAAGACTTGAAGAGGTTCTCAACGACGTGAGCATCAACGCTAAACAGCGACAAATATACTCTCACCTCAAGTTGATCTTCAGTAAATTAGAAGATCAAAAACGCAATAACGACCTTTATAAACAACTGTATGCGCTCATCGGTTATGAAATTCGGGGGATTACCAACACCATCAACGGCGGCGTCCAGTATCTAGTTCAAGAAACGGATGAAAGTGGCGTGTTAATGGCGAAGGACATTACCTCCGCTTCCAATACCCTTTCAGAGCTGGCTGAAAACTACAACCGTCTGATCTCTCAAGGGACAGAAAGTAAATCGAAAGATTTTTCGCTATTGAATGTACTGTCTGAGTTGATGATACATATCAGCGCAAAAGTTCAGCGTAATGAGGGACAACTCGACTGCTTCATTTCCGACAATTTACCCAATCGCGTTGAAGGACAGTCCACCAGCTTGTTCTGGATTCTGTTTCTACAGCTTTCAAACGCCATTCAACTTAAATCAAACAAGAAGTTATTTGTGACCATTGAATCTGGTGCAGCGTCCGATATGGAAAACACGCGAGTCACGATTAACCTCAACTTCCTTTCTACCCTAGATGTCTCGGTGGCAAAGTTAAACAAACTCCACTGGAGTGCTCATAAAGACCACACAACCAACACCGATGACTTGGCTAAGAGCGTGCTAAAAGACTATGGCTATTACGAAAGCCATTGGTTCCAATCTGGAATACAAGAGCGCTTTCAGATTAAACTCGACATCAAGGCGAAAAGCTTCCATACCGAGAAAACTCGCTTTGATGGCAAGCGCTTATTGTTATGTGCTAACACTCAAGTTCGTATTGATGTAATGAGTAAGATGCTCGTAAATTTAGGGCTGGATATCACCGAAGTTCGCACCGCAAACGAACTGTTCTCAGCAGCTAAAACCTTTGGTGAGTATGACGCAATCATGCTGACTGACACCTTTGAACCTAACAAGCTGCCTTCATTAAGCAAAACGGTGAAATCTCAACTCAAGAACCACCCAAATACTAAACTTCTGCTCTCCGTGACCAGTACGCAACATGCACAAGAGTGTCATAGCTTTGTCGATAAGATCATCAACTCACCAGCAATCCCATATGAGTTTATCCCGAACCTACTTGCCATCATGGAAGCTGAAGCCTCAGAAGAACAGATGGAAAATAGCTCATTCCTAATCGTGGAGGATGATCGAGTTCAGCAAATTCTACTCAAACGAATTCTCACAAAACAAGAGTACGAACCAGATACCGTTGGCGATGGTGCCGATGCAGTTAAGCACTTCATGAACAAGCGTTCTGACATCATTTTCATGGACTGCATTATGCCAGGCATGGGCGGTATTGAAGCAACCAAACGCATTCGTCAATTTGAACAAGAAAACGAGAAAAACCCTTGTACCATCATTGGTGCAACCGCATTGACCAGCAGTAATGAACATCAAGCGTGTATAGAAGCAGGGATGGATTACGTGATCAGCAAACCTTACAAGAGCGATGAAATTATCAAGGTGATCAACAAGTATGTGGCGGTACAAAAACTTAACTAGCGGCATTATTGCTGCACTTGCAATCAGCACGACTCCTTCAGCAATGGCAACTACCCTGCTTGAGGCGGTAGATCTCGGCCTGCAAAACAGTCTTTCCCTAAGAGCCAGTGATAAAGGCGTAGAAGAGAACGAATACAATATTGGTATTAGTCGTTCTAAGTTTCTCCCTTCGTTAAACGGTGCCGCCGATACCACATGGAATGAAAATGAGACCTTGTTATCAGGAGCTCCTGATGAAACCTCTAGCTATAACTCCAACAGTTATAGCCTTTCTCTTTCTCAATCGATATTTAACCTTGGTGACATTTTCAAATACGGCACCGCAAAGCTCGATTTCAATATCGAAGAGATTAAGCATGAAAACAAAATCCAAAGCACCATTTCAGAGATTGGCTCTCAGTATTTTGAATACCTAAAAAACAATGCGCAAATCAAAGCGACCCTAGTTGAACTTAAATCATCTGAGACTCGAGAGCATCAAATGCGACGTAACGTCGAGCTAGGCAACACCGCGGCCAGTGAGCTATATGAGGTTATTGCGCAAAAAGAAGGGGTCGCTAACCGATTAAGAACACTACAAAAAGACCGACGTGTCATTCTTAACGGGTTATCGATTCAAATTCAGTACCCTATTACTCCGTCACAAGACATCTACGAAAGTGTTCCATTAAAAGAGATAAGTGAGACAGAGCAACGCTCAATTATGGACCAAGCGCTGAAGCTCAATAACGATCTGCTGGTCGCTAAGAAAAACGTCGAACGCAGCCGTCGCAGCTTAAAAGAAAGTGGGTCCAACTTTTTACCAACCGTTTCTCTTTCTGCCAGTTACCGCCATGACGATGCCAATAACTACGACAAAACAGACGTAACTGCCACTGGAGAAAGTAACTCAACCAGTGTTGGGCTAAACCTAGCCGTACCTATCCTATCGGGTGGCTCGGACTACTATGGTTATCAAAAATCATCGACGGCCATCGAGCGCACAGAGTTGCTTTACCAAGACTCGCTGTACACCACTCGTAATAGCGTAAACACATCAGTTCTTAACATCAACGACTTTTCTCAGTCGATCAGCAGTTATGAAAACATCATTCGTGCTAACTACGCCTCTTACAAAGGGATTCAACGCGCATACCAACTGGGCACTCGTACTATCACCGATTTACTCGCCGCAGAAAGCAAACTGTTTAGTGCGTTGCGAGACTATGAAAGTGCACGGTACGACTACATCATTGAGACAATCAAGCTTGAGCAAATTAAAGGCGTACTGTCGATTCAGTCTATTGATAGCATTATGCAGTTAATGAGCGACATCGAAGGACGTGACAACCAAGATTTAGTGCCGAAACACCTTCTCTCAACCGAGTCGCTAAAGAAAGGAGGTCGCAATGCAAACTGAGCAATTTTCTCAGAAAATCAACATGGCTGATAAGTGCTACCTCACTTTCTCTACCATTATTTCAACGCTATTTGGTTTAGTACTGCCCTTCTCGATTCTGATCATTTTTGACCGAGTGCTGCCGAACCAAGCGCAAGACACCCTTTTCTTGCTGTTCGCGATTATTTTGATTTCGATATTTCTCGACTACCACCTAAAAAACCAGGAGGAGAAAATTTCCTCCGTGATCATGAGGCAGTTTGAGACAAACCTAACCAACAAGGTATTCCAATCCATCTGTTTGGCTGAGATATCAAAATTTCGTCGCCTTGAGCCAGGGGAATATCTAGAACGCATCGCCACTATCCCCGAACTAAAAACCTTCTTTGGCGGGGAATCGGTTAGAGCGCTTATCAACCTTGCGGTAAGTGTACTGACAATTCTTATCATAGGATTAATCAACATATGGGCAGGTATCACCCTTCTCATTGCCTCGCTGATCTTGGCTATATTCGCCTGGAGTCTTTCTAAACAGAAAATTGGCAGCCTGCAAAACAAGTCGGACATCGAAGGCTTAACCACATCTAAAATCATTGAAATCATATCAAGCCCGCTGGATATCAAAGCGCGAAATATGGAGTATCGAGTAGAGAGCTTAATGACGCAGATGGTCGAAGAACGTGAAGTTGAGAACATCAAATACGAACAGATTGAATCTAACTTCAGTTTGATATTAGCGTTAATTCAACAGCTATCAATCGCGTGTGTGGTGGTCGTTTTGGCGACAGCCGTAATCAACATGGAATCAAGCCAAGGCATCATGGCAGCAATCATCATGCTGACTAACCGTTACTTCGCCCCCTACCAACAGGTGATGCGTACTGCGAGCCGCTGGGAGCTCAACAAGCTCCATATTCAGCGTATTGCAGAACTGCTTGAGCTCGCCGCCTCTGTTGAACAGCAGCATGAGACGACAGAAGTTGAGCGGATATCGGTTAAATACTCAGACAAACAGCGTATCGAGTTTGAGCGCGGTCAAGCGTATTTACTGACAGGGAAAAGTGGCGCCGGTAAAACGCACTTAGCGAACTGTATCACTCGGCAAAACAGTGACAGCAAATTAGAGATAATGATCAACGACACACCGTTAGATGAGTTGAACTACAACGTTTGGCGTAACAGCGTATTGATGGTTGATAAGACCAGCTCCTTCGTAGAAGGCACCATTATCGATAACCTCACCTGTTTCCGCCCAAGCTTGAATAACACAGCCTTTGCTTTGTGTGAAACCATGAATATTAAGTCACAAATCGATGGACTGCCTGCTGGCTTTTATACTGAACTCAAGGGCCACATGAGAAATCCGTTCTCACGCCAAGTAGGATACGCCCTATTGTTGGTTCGTGCGTTATTGGCAAGCAAGCGTGTCTTAATATTTGATGACATCGATTGTGTCTACGACGATGAGTTCGCCCACTTAGTGCTCACCAGCACCGCTTACCGTGCCAACGATAAGATCCTCATTATTGCCAGCAACAAAATGGACAAACTGAATCACCGCCTCAAGCGCGTCAAACTTACAGGAGGTGACCAATGAGTATCCTAGTTGATTTCAACAATGTTCCGCAGCGAGTACTCGATTTTGAAGCCAGTGGTTATGACGAGCGTTATGGTCAATCACCTCTAATTCGGGGCTTGGCCTACACCTTAATAGCCCTCGAATGGGAAGGCACGCCAGCGACACTCAGCGATGCATTCATTCCAAAGCCAAAAGACACCGACAGTTTTACTGCGACTATCGAACGCCTTGGTTACCGCTGCGATGTCACCAAGTTAAAAACACTCGAGAACATCGATAAACACCCACATCCATGTTTTATCGAGATTGAAAACCTTAGCGCGATCTTTCTTGGTACCAAAGATGGCAAGTTAATGCTGTTTGATTACACAAACAACAACACCATCGAATATCCGATGTGTAAAAAACCTTGCTTGCTGATTTCCATCAGTGAGTACTCTCGCCTATTCCGAGAGCCACCACCAGAATCACAAGACAGAAGTAACTGGATCAAATACGCGTTCTATCGATACAACAATGAACTCAAGAGCCTAATCATATTGAGCTTTGTGATCAGTATTTTAGGTGCACTTCAACCCTTCTTCATCATGAGTGTGTATAATTTCGCTTTGACGTCTAGCTCTGAAGCTACCCTCTATTGGTTGACCCTCTTTGCCGTGATTGTTGGATTCTCTGAATACTTCTTCAAGAAGATGCGGGTCAACATCATCGCCACTTCCGGTAAAGATCTCGCGGTTCATATATCGCAAGCCGTGATATCTAAGCTGCTATGGTTGCCCTACGCGATGACCTCAACCGCCGGTGTGTCATCTCAGCTTGCTCGTTTAAAAGATATCGATACGTTTAGACGCTTGGTAACCGCAGAATCCACACTCAGCTACTTTGATATGCCGTTTATCATTGTGTTTATCATTGCTATTGCTCTGATGTCTGGTACTGCTGCACTCGTGGTAATGGGCGGTTTGATCTTGATGTTGGTGTTCTGTGTGTACTCGCGTTATATCTATTCTCAAGCAACGTCCAAAAGCTCTCGGGCTAACGCTATGGTTTCCTATCAATGGAACGAGATACTTCGTGGTATCAAAACCATTCAAGGGTTGCCACTTCTACGTGTGGTTCAATCTCGCTTTAGTGCTTCTCACTTACAAAGTACCAGTGATGCCGAAAACGTCGCGGTAACAAATAGTAAAATTCAAGCCGCTGGCGGTAGCTTGATTCAGGTGATTGGTACAGCCAGTATTGTAACCGCCGTAATAGGTGTGATGGAAGGTACCTCAGATGCCGGAGCAATGCTCGCGACCGTGATTCTGGTTTGGAAAGCCTTAGGTCCAATCATGGGCATCTACAACTCAATTTCTAAGTTTCAATCGATCAAAGCATCATCAGCACAAATCAACAATCTGATGTCGATGAATGATGACAAGTTAACACTAGAAAAAAGCCCGCCGATTCGCCGATTCCAAGGCAGTATTGTGGGAAGTGGCGTGAGTCACCGGTACGTCGGCGCAGCAACAGGGCTAACCAACCTTGGTTTCAAAATCCCACCCGCAGCAAAAGTAGTGATATGTGGGCCTACCGGATGCGGAAAAACGACTTTAATTTCAATCATTGCCGGTTTAGAAGACCGCTATCAAGGTGCTGTATCTGTCGATGGTTATAACATTAAGCAGTTCAACAGCTATCGCTACCGAACCTCGATTAACTACATTCCTTTTAACCTACATATTTTTGAAGGCTCATTAGAGACTAACTTCATTCTGCACAATGGCCTTATTCCTACCGAGAAGATGCAAGAGATGGTTAGCTTTTTCGAGCTAGATGAATGGCTACCAGACGGGTTAGCAACACAGCTCAGTGTAGACAAATGTAAAAGCCTGCCTAATGGGATTCAGCAAAAACTTCGCCTCGCACTTGGCCTCGGCAACTGTGAGCAATCTCTGATAATCATCGATGAACCATTCAATGGCGCTGAGCAAGAAAACGCACAATATTTTAACCGCTTATTTACTGATAAACTTCTGAATAAGAGCGTAATTTTCTCAACCAATGATCCGGGATTAATCGCGACATCGAACATGAGTCTAGTGTTAGAACCAGACGGAAACCTGAAGTATTTTGGTTTAACAGACAAATACTTAAATAGCTTAAGTTAAAAGTTCAACACACATACACAATTCATTTACTCGCTCAATGAATGCCATTGACATAAAGGTGAACCAAAGGGATGATTCGCTGCAAAAACCCATAGAACAAGGAATCAGATGTACACTTTCGTTGCAGACAAGCTTGATGTCACTTACTTATCCGCAATTCCTGAAAACCATCAACTTCAGGAATGTGATGTGCCTGAAGAGGAGCTCGAACTCAGAGAGATCGTTGAGATCTGGTATGAGAGCGCATTCCTGCCCGCGTTCAACCTGCAACACGTAGAAATCGCCCAAAAAGCAGAGCTTACTATCGTACAGACTCACGTATTGAGCAACGACACCCAAACACTCGCATTTCTTCTTAAAAATAGGGTGTATCGTGCCGCACTTAACCGAATCTTAGGTGTTTGGATTTTGGAGCCTTCTGCAAAAACGATTCTAGAGCACCTTCTATTGGCGGCGAATCGAAGCAAATCTCGAACTCACTGATTCATCTTTTGAGTTATTCATCAGTAAGCACAAGAAACAACCTGCTATCAATCGCTAGAAGTTAGTAGGAATTATTCATTCAATCAAAATAAGCATCGGAATCATTAGAAATTATACTCCTCCCACACTTCCGAAAAATTAACTCGTACAAAGTTTCCATATCGCTATTTTTATTCTACTGTTCTTATATAAAAACAGTTGGATGGATCCTTATATGGCGATTACGGTCTGGAATAACCTTTCAGTCAAACATAAACTCTTTGGCTTAGCTCTACTTCCCATTTCACTTTTACTCTTCCTAGCAGGCAGACAAGCGTATATTTTGACGACACAGTTAACTGATTTTGAGCGCACCAATCAGTTATCTGTCTACCTTCAAGATATTTCCGTCTTGTATAGAAGCACCTTAGCATCGAGCCCTGAAGAGTTTACTGCACAAAGTGAACAAGTTAAGTCGGAACTCAAAACCTTATCTCCTATTATCTTTCTAGGGGCTTCTGATGAAATGAATCAGTTAGTCGCGGATTTTAACGAAGCTACCCTATCAACCATGGAAGCAACGGATACTTACGATAAATTGGATGCCCAGGAGTGGCAGAGTGATTTATACAAGCAGTTGTTGCTAGAGATAGAAAAAGTACCGTTCGAAAATACCAAGCGAGAAATCCAACAGCACCTTACCGCCTTACAACAACTCGAATGGTTGATGTTCTGGTCGAACGAAGAATTTAAATTAGGTACCTCACTAATTGAGATATTCCAAAGTAGCCAAGAATACGATCCCGAACTAGCAGAACAAATTGAAACCCTAAGTGAAAGGCAACAACTGTTTTTGGAACGCTTCGTGTCATTGAATGCCAATGAAAACCAGGTTTCACTGATGGTTGAAGTGTTCAGAAATGATGTGTTTGCTCAAAGCCAAGAAATAAGAAACGCTCTACTCGACCTCAACGCACTTAGTCAGCTAACACCTCAAGAGATTTCTGTCGGCTTAGAAGCAATGCGCGCGCGACTAAACCTATTACAGAGTTTAGGGAACGTCATCAAACAAGAGTTCCAAGTTGAAGTTGAACAAGCAATCTCAGCGGCTCAAGTACAAAGAACACTATTTATCTCTTTAGTCGCCCTACTCGCAACGATTGTTATGGGCTTAACGCTGAGCTTAGCGAGACAGGTAACCAATAATCTTAGCTTAATTCTGAAGTTCTTAAAGAGTGAAAATGATGAAACTCGCCCTTCATTAGAAAAACTCATTCAAGGAAAAGATGAACTCAGTTTATTCGCTCAACAAGTCGAGCGTTTAACTATTGAAAGAGAGCACGCTAAAGAAAAGCTTACGCTAGCGAAAGAAGACGCAGAGCGAGCTAAAGAGGACGCGGAAGAAGCGAAAGATCACGCAATACAAGCAAGTAAGGCGAAAAGTAGTTTCCTAGCCAACATGTCACACGAGATCCGTACCCCGTTAAATGGCGTTATCGGTATCTCAGAGATCCTTGCTGATACGCCATTAACCCCGACGCAGCGTGATTATGTAGATACCATAGAAACCTCTTCTCAACTCTTACTCAGCTTAATCAATGACATTTTGGACTTCTCGAAAATCGAATCGGGTATGTTGCTGATCAGCCCACATTCTGCGTCTATCCGCGAATCTATTTATGATATTGCGTCGATTGTTGCGCCAAAAGCCAAAGAGCAAAAAATATCAGTCAACGTTGATATCAGCCCGGATACTCCAGCCCGAGTGATGATCGATGACCACCGTCTAAGACAAGTGCTGATGAACTTTATGTCGAATGCTGTGAAGTTCACAGCTGAAGGCGGCGTGACCCTCTCAATCAACACTCTCCAACAATCCGACGACAAGGTTACAGTTCGCTTTGCAGTGCGAGATACGGGTATTGGTATCGATAAGCAGCAACAAAAACAGATATTCGAACCTTTTGCACAAGAAGACGACTCAACGACTCGTCAGTTTGGGGGTACCGGCCTAGGACTTGCCATCAGTACTCAGCTCGTAGAACTAATGGGCGGACAAATACAGTTAGATTCAGTGAAAGGCGAAGGTAGCTGTTTCTATTTCGACCTAGAATTAGCAGTTGATCTAATGCTACCGAAGCCAAGCTCTGCTTCCGCAGACATTTATATTCTTGGACATGCTAATTTGCTTTCAGAGCGTATCGAAAACGACCTAAAACTCTATGGGTTAGAAGTCGCGCAAACCACCGATAATACGAGCGAGATTAGTGACAAAATTGCCAACAAACAACACACAAAACCGACTACGGTTATCTTTGCAGAAATCGATGAATTCCAAGCCAGTGATTATGCCGTTCAACTAAATACGCTTCATAACAATGGCGCGACTATTTGTTTAATTCGTTCCTTCCTCAGCGACCCTACCGACATCGGAGAATGTATCGCGGCACAAGTCTCACAACCCCTACTCGGCCTTCGCTTAATAAAAGCGGTCGAACTTTGCGATACACAAGGCTTAGCTGATCTATCGAGTGCAAGCCAGTCCGAGCTTCAGGTTCAACATAAGATCTTGATTGTCGAAGATAACAAGATAAATCAAAAAATAGCCGGTCTACAAGTCGGAAAAAGTGGGTTCGAATTTGAGTTCGCTAACAACGGGCAAGAGGCCGTGGATATGTTTACAGCGAACCCTCTTTACGCAGCAATCTTGATGGATTGTATGATGCCTGTCATGGATGGCTTTGAGGCAACGGGTCACATTCGACGTATCGAGAAAGACGCAGAAGCAACCCGCCGCATCCCTATCATTGCGTTGACTGCCAGTGTTATCGATGACGACATACAAAAGTGTTTCGATGTGGGTATGGATGATTACGTAGCTAAGCCGTTCAAGTTCGAGATGTTAAAAGAGAAATTGCTAACGGCTGTCGAAGCAATGCCGCTTCCAGCAACACACAATACAGCGCCAACGCACAACTCAACCGTTACCCCTATTCACAATACCATTCCTACAACTCAAGCAGCGAAAACCACGCTGCCGGACGAGCCTCAAGAAGAATCTGTACCAAGTAAGTCTGAAAAGATTCTGTTGGTCGAAGACAATCGTGTAAACCAAAAAGTGGCGTCGGTCATGCTTAAGAAAGCAGGTTATACCTTTGAAATTGCGGACAACGGACAGATTGCTGTTGATATGTATCTGAACGACAGCAGCTTCGACATTATTTTAATGGACTGCATGATGCCGGTGATGGATGGATTCACCGCAACCAGGGAGATAAGAGAACACGAGAAAAACCTAGGCTTAACAAAGACACCTATCATCGCGTTAACCGCCAGCGTTATCGACGATGATATTCAAAAGTGCTTTGATTCGGGTATGGATGGTTACGTCGCGAAACCCGTAAGAAAAGATAAACTATTCCATCAAATTGAAAGCGCGACTTGCTAGGAGAAACCAATGGATTGGAAGAAAACAATAAAAACATTCCAGTGCAGAGCTGCGTTCATCGCGGTACTAGGGCTATTAGGAAGTCTACTTCTTATTAGCCCAGCTCATGCATCGGAAGACTACGCCATATTCTCTTTAGACACAGAGTTTGAAGCGATTTCTATTAACAAAGCAAGAAAGCTATATCGAGGAAAAACCAAACGTCTTAACGGCAAACGTATAGAACTATCAGATTGGCCTGAAAACAGCGCCGAAAGAGAGGAATTTTATCAACTTTTACTAGGAAAGAACGCCGCTCAAATGAACGCTCACTGGGCCGGATTATCTTTCTCGGGTAAAGCGCGTTATCCAAGAGAAATCAAAGCGGCGTCGACAGACAGCTTAGTGGATTGGCTCAACGAAAAACCTAACCGTATTGGTTATGCCCCACTCTCTTCGATTTCTCAAAATGCCAACGTTCTCTACGTTATAAGCTCGGAGAAATAACATGAAAAAAATAATTACGTCAGTGCTATGTGCTTCAATTGCCTCTCCGGCTTTCGCGATCATCGAGCTCACCGATAACTTGTCTCTGAGCGGCTTTGGTTCAACGTCTTGGGCGACATCAGACAACGACAACCCTTTAATCATCAATCGTGGTTTTACCGATGAGAGTTGTTACGACTGTGATACCACTTTTGGTGTTCAACTCGATTATTTCTACGACTCATTCAAAGCCTCTGTGCAAGTTGTTAAAGCTCCTCAGTACGATTGGAGTGACCCGCAATTAGAATGGGCTTACCTTGGTTATGACTTCAATGATTTTGATGTCAATATCGGGCGATTGAGACTGCCTCTCTTCCTTGCATCTGAGTACTACTATGTTGGGCAAGCCTACATGACAGCAAGGCCACCTACAGAAGTATATAACGCCGTATTAGGTATAACCGCATTTAACGGGATTAAAGTCAGCTGGACTCATGATGTGAGTGATGAGGCAACGCTGTTATTCTCCCCTTTCTTTGGCGTAAAAGACAAAAACGAAGTTGATTTTAATTCTAGTACAGAGCTGGAATTTGAAACCAATCGCATGTTTGGTGTCAACCTTCAGTTAAGCGGAGAGAACTATCGTTGGAATTTGTCATTCCTCGACTCCAACTTTGATCAGACTGTTAAGATTAAAAACGTTGGTGCGTTACCCACTGCAGACAACCAACACATCCAGCTTTGGTCTTTGGGTGCTGAGTATGAATTTGGTCAAGCGGTGCTATCAAGTGAAGGACAAATCAGTGACTTCTCTTCATCGATGTATGCAAGTCTAGGCTACAGATTGAATTCGTTTACGCCTTATGTCGTTTATGGTGCTGAGTTTGACTCCAACGAACACCTCACAGGCAACAGCTATTTGATTGGTATCGATTACGACGTATTGCCGAACGTTTCCCTCAATGGTGAGGTACAATACTTTGAAGCTCGTAAGACAAACGGCGCCTTTGTTGAAGACTTCAATCCACTGACGGGCTTTGATGATAAAGACGCAGTGCTCTATACCATTATGCTGAGTTTCGTGTTCTAAAATCTACCGAGAAAACACATAACCAGTGAAACGAAAAGCCAGCATTCGACTGGCTTTTCAATAACTCACTTTATTTTATCGATCAACGCAACTACTAAGAACTTGGCGCTACTCGCTTCTCTTTCAACTGTTCAATCACATAGTCAGGTGCGACTTTACCAAGCTCAGTCAAACATTCATCCGTTTTTTCATTACCGTAACGAACGTAAATATCACATACAGCATAGAGTTGCTCTGGAGCGCCAGAAATCAAATACGCCTTTTCAAATGATTTTGTCGACTTGTCGATATCGAGATCTTCTTGCAATACACCGTTGAGATACCAGTAATAGCTGTTGTCTTTCGCTAACTCAGCAGCCACTTCGATCTCTTTTGCTGCGGCGCCCTTCTCTTCTAATCGAACTAAGGTCAACGATTTTGAGTAATGCAAAGCCGCATTGTCCGGTACATTCGCTAAACCGCGATCTAACACTTCAACCGCTTGTTGGTCTTTCTTCTGAGCTCGGAAGTTGTCTGCGTAGCTCAACCATACTTGAGGATCATTTTGATGCGTTTTGATCAGCTCTAAATAAACCGCTTCTGCCTTTTCCCACTCATTGTGCCAACGTAGGACATCTGCAAACAGTAACTGAAACTTCTCTGATTCTTGTGTTTCCAAGAAAGTGATCAGCTCTTTTACCGCAGGTTCAATTTCCGCTTTTTGCACTTCATCTAGGGTATTGAAATCACGAACTAAATTCGATGTTGCTGTGTGGCGAACCATGGTATCGCTGTCTTTAAGCAAAGGGGAAACCAATGCCCAGCGATGCTCCAATTGATATGGTTCAGAGCCAATAACCGCAGCTTCGCGCACTTCAGGGTCTTGGTCTTTCAAGCCTCTTGCAACGGCCACCAGCGCGTTTTGGCTTGGGTATGAAGCCAATTCTTGCAAAGCTCCTGTGCGGTTTTCAATAGACTGATTCTTATCTTGTGCCATGTAAGACAACTGCTGAATGCGTGTTTGAGTGTCTGTCATTTCAAGCACTTGATTAATGTTCTGTGCAGGTGCGTCAACTGTGGCTTGGACGCTGTTAGCTGCCATTGCAGATGTTGATAGCAATGCGGACGTTGAAATAACTAAAGCAACCGCTGTCGCTAAACTCTTCTTGATCATAGTGGTACCTTAAACTTGAGAATTTAGCCTGTCCCTAGACTCATATCTGATTGATTGTCGTTAAGATTGATAGACCTTGAATTAGAACTTGGTCTCGAACGTCGCTTGTTTGGCCATCTCGGCACGACGCGCCATCATTACAGAATCGCTGTATTTCCCGTGTGCCACCGGGTGTCTCATAGCACGAGCGATGTACGCCATTGATTTATCAACATGAGAAAAGAACTTGTGCCAACCCGCACATAAGTAATTCAAACCCGGCTCACCTGAACGAGTTTTAATAAAGCGGTTTTTAGGACACTCACCATGACAAGCAAACTTATAATCACATTGCTGACATTGGCTGGTTAATGTGCGTGATTTAGCAAAGCCAAACTTCTGTTGTGAAGCGCTGTACGCCAGATCATCCAACTTCTCGTGATGGATATTCCCGATTTTGTATTCTGGATAAACATAGTGGTCACATGAGAAAACGTCACCATTAGACTCCATAGCAAGGCCTTTTCCGCAAATCTCGTTCAAGGTACAAAGTGGATTAGGACGACCAATCCACGTTTCTAAACTTGCTTCGAAATATTGCACGAACACTTTGCCAATATCGTTTTTCGCCCACTCATCAAACACGGTAATCAGGAAGTTACCCCACGCCAGATCTGATACACACCATGACTCCATAATGGAATCTTTATGACCCGGGATCAGGCGCTTGTCACCCTGCTTCAATTGCTCGCTCACTTGAGAAGTTTGCGGTGCAACCGTTCTAAAGGTTTTTTGCTCAACGATTGGGATAAATTGCATTTGTGGCGACTTCACCACATCACGTAAGAATCGGTACACTTCTAGTGCATTTTGACTGGTCAGGTTGTTCACGCAGGTTAACGTCGCGAATTTCACATGGTGTTTGTGCAACAGTTCAACCGCAGCCATTACTTGATTGAACGTACCACGACCGGCTCGGTTAGTACGGTAGGCGTTATGCAGCATCTCTGGGCCATCAATACTTAAGCCTACCAGGAAGTTATTCTCTGCTAAGAATTGCCCCCAATCGTCATTCAGTAATGTGCCATTGGTTTGTAGGTCATTGGAAATCAATACACCTTCAGGTTGATACTTCTTCTGTAGTTCAACCACACGTTCAAAATAAGCCAAACCAAGCATGGTAGGTTCACCACCTTGCCATGAAAAGATGATCTCAGGTGTATTTTGACCTTCGATGTATTGTCGGATGTAGGTCTCTAATGTTTCATCATCCATTCTTGGAGAACTGCCTTTCTTGTACTCCAACAAATCTTGCTTACTAAGGTAATAACAATATTTACAGTCAATGTTACATGCTGCGCCAATTGGCTTCGCCATAACATGTAAGCGTTTAGACGCTTTGCCATTATATTGAGGACCTTGAGTAATGTGCATGATTTACCTACCTATCTTAGTGTCTTGTTCCCATAATAATTCCGAATGAAGTCAGTGGCATGTTATACCCTTTATAACCAATTGGAATGAACGAAAACGTTAGAATTGACCTCTATTTCGAACATTTGAGGCACGTGATGAAATTTATCAATTACAAACATTTAGCAGCAGTTAGTGGCGTCACCATGACTATTCTTCTTAGCGGCTGTTCAAGCGTGCCAACGCACCCTATCGCCCAACAAATTGATCAAGATATGGTGTTGGTTGAAGGTGGGACATTCACCATGGGCTCAAACAGCCCAGAAGCAAGTAAAGCCGAGCGTCCAGCACGTAGTGTTACTGTAGATAGTTTCTACATCGCGAAGTTTGAGGTGACTCAAGAATTATTCGAATCAGTAATGGGCTCATCTCTCAGTTACTTCCCAAATCCGCAAGTTCCAGTCAATAACCTGAGCTGGCAACAAGCAAACTATTTCGTAGAGCAACTCAATAAGTTAACGGGTGAAGAGTACCGTTTGCCAACAGAAGCCGAATGGGAATTTGCAGCCAAAGGTGGCAACAAGAGCAAAGGCTATACTTACAGTGGTTCCAACAACTTAGATGATGTTGCGTGGTACTCAGCAAATTCGAAAAATAGCGCACACCCAGTCGGGCTAAAGAAGCCAAATGAACTAGGCTTATATGACATGACAGGTAATGTTGGCGAATTCGTTATCGATGCCTTCGATGACACCTTCTACCGATTTGGTCCGACAGACAATCCAAACAACGCTAAACACAGTGACGTAGGCTTATCACATAAGTCTGTTCGCGGTGGCAGTTTTGCTTATGACGAAAATGAATCGGAAAGTTACCGTCGTGATTTCGCAAGCCAATCCATCACCATGTCTGACATGGGACTGCGCCTAGTTAAAGACGCAGACTAAGCGCATCGCGGAATAAGTTTATCGCGTCGTTTATAACGCTAAACAGAACTCATGCGACACAAACGTTTTCACGCTACGGCAATACTGAATAAGGACACTCTATGCAATACACCAAGCTTTCAGGTCTTACACTTGCTCTACTCTGTGCTTTACCCGCAACAGCTGCAGAGAAACCAGATTTGGTTCTTCAAATCACGGTTGATGGTCTGCGTGCCGATCTTATAGAGCGCTATAAGCATAACTTTGGTGAGGGTGGCTTTCGGTATTTGATGGATGATGGCACGTATTACACCAATGCCAATTATCAGCATGGCAACACGGAAACAATTGTAGGACACGTCTCTCTGGCTACGGGTGCTCCACCTAGCGTTCACGGCATGGTGGGTAATGTTTGGTACGACCGTAGTGAAGAGCGTTTAGTGTATAACGTAGAGCATGGCAACTACACCATGCTCACTTCTGGCGCAGGTGTCGACAAAGCGACAGAAATCGATCCGACACAAAAAGCAGCACAAGGCGATGGCCGTTCTCCCGAGCCAATCCTGTCGACCACGTTTGGTGACGAGCTGATGATCTCAAATAGCGGAAAATCTAAGGTTTTTGGTGTTTCAGTTAAAGATCGTGGTGCAATCTCTTTAGCGGGACACAGTGGCAAAGCCTTCTGGTTCTCTAAAGCACAATCTGAATTTGTCACGAGTGATTACTATTATGATGAATACCCAGATTGGGTATCTCGTTGGAATGAAAAGAAAGTTGCAGCGCAATACTCGAAACAGAAATGGGAACTCTCGTTACCACGTGAACAATATACCCTTCAAGAGCACGGTACCGATTACAAGGTTAAGCTAGGTGATTTCCAACGCACCTTCCCTCACCCTTATGGCCCAGCGAGTTATAAATACTACAGCACCACGTTAACCGTGAGCCCTGCTGGTGATGAAATTACTGAAAACTTTGCCAGCACACTATTAATGCAAGAAAAACTTGGGCAAGGCGATGCCACCGACTACCTATCGGTTAGCTTCTCATCGAACGATTATGTGGTTCACCTCTACGGCCCAGAAAGCTTAGAAACGGAAGACAACCTAATTCGACTTGATAAGACCATTGCGAAACTTTTAAAAACCGTCGATGACCAAGTGGGCTTAGAAAACACACTCATTGTTCTGTCCGCCGACCATGGCGTACCTGAAGCGTCGCCTGCGGCAAAAGCGCTTGGTTTTAGTCAGGCACAATACTTCGACAAAGATGCTCTGCTTTCAAGCGGTGTCGAGAAGCGATTGAAAGATGAATTCGGCTTATCTAAAGACGCAATTCGCCTGTATGCACAGCCTTACATTTATCTGAATCATGAACTTATCGCTGAGAAGAAACTTGACCTAGCAAAAGTGCAAGAAGCGATGGCTGATGAGATTGCCAAAATAAAAGGCGTAGCGTTTGCTGTTTCAAGTAGTGACATCGCGAAGAACAGATTACCTGACACACATGTGATGCAGCTCGTCAAAAACAACTATCACCCTGCTCGTTCTGGTGACGTTTATGTTGTATTTGCACCGCGCAGCTACATCAACGACATGGAAGGTCTTCAGATCGCGTCGAAACATGGTTCGCCATGGAAATACGACACTCACGTACCGGTTATCTTCGCAGGTTATGATGTTGAAGCTAAAAAGGTATCACGAGCAGTTACACCTTATGATATAGCACCGACCCTCTCTAATAAGCTAGGCATCACACAGCCAAGTGGTTCGATTGGTGAGGTATTGAAAGAAATCGTCGACTAAACGCATTGACACTAAACCAGGTTAAACCTGTGCATTACGAACGATAATAAAGCCGCTTACCTAATACAGGTAAGGGGCTTTTTCACTGCTGTAGTGCCGGGAACGTTCAGTGCACTAGTTTTTGCCCGAATAACGGAAAGCTTCTCGAGTTAACTGGCTCAACTCTTCATCATCCATCTTGTTGTGCACCACGGTGATTCTGCCTAGATAAATCAACGGCACTTCTGTTTGTCGACCTTCCAAGTGAAACTTGATGGCTTCTGCAGTGGCAACCCCCA
Source organism: Vibrio sp. Isolate22 (assembly GCF_022398115.1). NCBI lineage: Bacteria > Pseudomonadati > Pseudomonadota > Gammaproteobacteria > Vibrionales > Vibrionaceae > Vibrio > Vibrio sp. Isolate22. Next base: position 21,849 of record NZ_JAKEUW010000036.1, read on the forward strand.
GATCGTCACTCATTCGCATTGGTGTTGCATCAAGCTCGTCAGATCGAATTTTCTCTATCTCTTTTGCGGTTCCACCCCAACCTGTCACATATATCTCAGACAGCTTGTCTGCTTCGCCTAGCGCGTCCACAGCACCCATCGTCATTGCCGTGTTCGCATTATGAACCATGGTCACTTCTGGAAAGTTACCCAAAACCAAACGGATCCCATCAGCACCACCAATTTTTTGATACTGCCCAAAATGCTCATAAATCGTTAACCAATCACCCTTCTCTTCAACACAATCAATAAACCCTTGAGAGCGTTGTGTATCTGTAATACCTGGAATACCTCGGTTAGCGGAAAACTCCACGTCGTTACCCAGCTCTTTGACCACGTGGTCACACAACACCTCGGCTCCCATTTCGCTGGAAAAATCAAACCAACTATCAGGTTGGTGAGTCCACTGTTCGTTTGGCGTGTGAAATGCCCAAATGAAGGTTTTAAAGTCAGAGGAAGCCGCCAGTTTTTGGATATTACCGGCTTGTATATCCAACTCTGATGGTCCAAAAATGACAAAGTCGTATGGTTTTTCAAAGCTAAGAACTTGCTCGGTGTATTGAGTTTGAAGTGAGTGTTCGATCTGCCTAGATATAAATTCATCAATCTCAAATTTAAGCTGTAAGGCAATCAATCTTTCCTTCAACGCGATGAAATTACGTATCCAGAAATCAGAAATATCTGCACTTGGATAAATTAAAGCGATCCTTACGGGCTTTTCAGAAGATTTCGTTGCTAAAGAAATGGGCTCTCCGCTTACAGTCTCTTGAAATTTTTCAAGTTTTTCAAAATCACCGTCAGGCCTTTCCCCATCAGCGCTCACAGGCTGTGAAACCATAAAACAAGTAGTTAGGAGCAGAGGTAAAAGGATTTTATAATTTTGACCCAGCATAAATGTTACCAAGTGTTTGAATGTTTATTAACAATATTATAAATATAGCGAGATAATAATTTAAAGACTTTTATAGAGCTGATGAATAGAACATTTCACTTTGCGAGTTTATTGCTTGCTATCACTTGCAGCTCAACGAGTTTTGCAGGTTATCCAGAGGACGTATTTTTCAAATACGCAGAAAACAAAGTCACACGTGCTGTATCAAACCAAGTCACATGGGGAGGCCCGACGGAAGGTCCAGCCGTACGCCATGAAAAGAACATTATTTTTGTAGCGTCAGATCTGCGCAACGGCGGTGTTTATGGCGTAGGTAAAGGTTTATCGGAAGCCATATCCAACATTGATTGGCACCTTCGTTTTATCGACGGTCTAGGCTCTGAAGTTCGCCAAGGGGCGGCAATAAGAAAAGCGATAGGTTTTCATCCAGATGCAATCGTACTTGGTGGAATTGATGCTGTCCGCCACCAAAAGATCTTAAAACAAGCTCAAGATTTAGGAATTACTATCATTGGCTGGCACGCCACGGAGCTAGCGGGTGGAAACCCTGATATTGGTCTCTTCACAAATATCACGACCGACCCATTAGATGTCGCTGAAGTTGCGGCCTTGCTTGCGATTGTTGACTCCAACGAACAAGCAAAAATTGTGGTGTTTACAGACCCAAACTACGAAATTGCGATGATTAAAGCTAACGCTATGGTCGACACCATCAAGCAATGTCGTAACTGTGATGTTCTGGAGCTTATCTACCTACCACTCGATCAAATTGACCAAAAGATGCCTGCTACCTTGAAGATGCTGGATAAAAAACACGGCGACAATATCACTCATATTTTGGCGATAAACGACCTGTATATCGACTATGCCATTCCCTCTTTGGAATCTAACCTAGAAGAAAACAAACTGATTCCAAACAATATTTCTGCGGGAGATGGTAGCAAAGCCGCCTACAAGCGAATCAACAGAGATCAGTTCCAATCCGCGACTGTTCCAGAGCCTTTATACCTACAAGGTTGGCAAATCGTTGACGAACTCAACCGAGCATTCAACAGCATGCCACCAAGTGGTTATTCTGCGCCTGTTCACCTCGTGACTCCAAACAACGTCGCAGAGCTGATTAACAACGAAGCGACTGGTATTTATGACCCTAAAAATGGTTACCGTGAAGCGTATTTGAATATTTGGAAGCCGCAATGAAACTGAATCAAATAAACATTACCCAGCGTTTCATCATCTCCAACTTCATTTCGCTACTTATCGTCAGCCTTGCTGTGATCATGGTGATTCGCTCTTTATATTATGTTGAGTCGACACTTAAAAACGAAACCTCAACACATGTATCTGAGTTGATTGTGAATTCAGAAATCAGCCGCCGAGTTTTCACGCTTACCTCTCGAGTGAAACTGCTCGAACAAACCTTTTTGTTCAGTGAAAACACCTTGTCGGAAGAAGCATTTAACGTTGACTACCAACTTCAAAAGCTCAGAGATCTATCGACCAATGAAGGGTTTTCACAGAAGATCGATGCGTTCATCGATAACTTCCATCGTTTCTTGGGTAGCTCGCTAGCACTCAATCGAATACTCAAGCAAACCAATCAAATTGATGCAACCCTAGCGGCACAATTGAACCAACTAGAGTTTGCGATTGCCGACAGCAAGCTCAAGCACCTCAACCAACATGACTTTATTCGTTATAACAACGAGCTCGATCTCATGAACATGTTGAGAGAGTCCTTTCTTACTTCAGGAAAAATGGTCGGTGATATCCATAGCCGCATTACGCCAGAAACAGAAAAAGTGCTTTTGATTAAAGTCGAAAAAGAGCTCGACATATTCTTGCTGCACTTAGAAAACGTTGATATTGAAACTGCGGCAGTTATTGAACAGAAGAAGCGTATTCAAAAAACAGTTAAACGCTATAACGCAGCGTTGAAACGAATTCGAGCCAACCTTGAGCAACGCTGGCTTGTGATGGCTTCGCTTTTAGATGCGCAAAGCGACTTACTCGAAATGGTCGAGAACACAGAATCACGCGTTCAAAATCAAGCATTAGCGCTTACCGCTCAATTGGAAGAAGAGATCGGCGAATCAAGACTTAACGCCATTATGATCAGTTTCTCTGCCGTTATCTTGTCTCTACTGCTACTTAACTATGTGGTAAGGAACCACATTCAAAAACCATTGAATGCACTCAAGCACGGTTTTGACCGCTTAGAATCTGGCAGCTTGAGAGAGCCTATTGCACTTGGCAGAAACGATGAGTGGTCTCATTTGGAGAAAGCCTACAATGATATGGCAGGAAGGTTGTCTGAAGCTTATCTAGAGCTAACTGAGGAGAAAAAGAACTTCGACTTTCTCGCCCACCACGACCCATTAACAGGGTTGGCGAACCGACTGTTAGCCACAAAAAAACTGGATGAAGAGATCAAACGTTCACGCGAACAAGATTCCTGTTTCTTGCTCTTTTATTTAGATATCGACGAGTTTAAAACCATCAATGACTCTCTCGGTCATGGACAAGGTGACAACCTACTTATCAATGTATCGAATATTCTAACCACCCTAGTTGGCCATAACGGTTTTGTTGCACGAATGGGCGGTGATGAGTTTATGGTCGTGTTCTCTAACATCAGCTTGAGCGAAGGCGAACAGCTAGCAGAGCGTTTAAACCAATCACTTCGCAAGCCTTACTATACCGAAGACAACTCAATATTTGTTGCGGCCAGTATCGGCGTATGTGAATACCCCACTCATGGGGCTAACGGTGAAACTTTAATTCGAAATGCCGACACCGCCATGTATCACGCGAAGCGCAATGGCAGAGACCAATATCGTGTTTATGCCGATAAGATGACCCACGAAGTGAACGATCTCATCGAAACCAATATGGGTCTGCATCAAGCGGTTGCTAACGATGAACTAGAAGTGTTTTTCCAACCAAAAGTCGATTTAGATTCGCAAGCGATCATTGGGGCAGAAGCACTTGTTCGTTGGCGACACCCAAAGCTTGGTCTACTTTCACCAGTGGATTTTCTGGAAGTGGCAGAAAAGAGTGACCTGATTATCGACATCGATAAATGGGTATTTAAGAAAGTGGCGAACCTGATTACTGAATGGCAACGTTCTGGAATCAATTTAGAGGGAGTGACTTTCTCTATCAACTTCTCTGCGCGAATGTTTTACATGACCGATCTTGCAGAACAACTGCAAGTCATACTCGATGAAACCGACTGCAAACCGCATCAGTTACTACTTGAGATAACAGAAAGAGACATGATGCGAGATTTCGAAACCTGTTCGAGAACCATAGAAGTGCTTCATTCTAAGGGTTATAAGATCGCAATTGATGATTTTGGTACCGGCTATTCATCTCTTTCGGTACTAAAAAACCTCTCCGCTGACTGCGTCAAATTAGACCGTAGTTTTATCGAAGACATCAACTCATCCAAGGTCGATTACGAGATCACATGTGCGGTATTGAAACTAGCTCAGATCCTTGATTTTTCAGTCATAGCAGAAGGACTTGAAACACAAAGCCATGTCAAAACCTTACGTCAGATAGGCTGTAAATACGCGCAAGGCTATTTCTTTGCTCGACCTCTACCTATCGATGACTGGGTCTCTTATTTTGTTGGCAATGCGGAGCAAGCATCACAAGCATCACAAGCATCACAAGCATCAGTATAAGCTGTCGCTTCAAACTCAGTGGAATCAGTCGTTTTTGACCTACTCCAGACGTAATAAAAGCGTCTGGAGTGGGTGTACGAAACCACCACTAAACAGACGGATGCGCTAAGCCGAGACCTCTTTTGCTGCGGCTTTGATCTTGTCACGTAACCACTTGTGGCTTGGTTCGTTAGTGCGGCTTGGATGCCAAATCATACACATATCGAGGTTGTCCAACTCGAATGGTAGAGGGAGTGTTTTAACCTTGTACTTTTCGGAGAAACAACGCACCGATGACATAGGTAGCATTCCGATATAATCAGAACTCTCAATCACTGGCAGCATCTCAACGACCCCTGCTGCTCGGTACACTACTCTACGCTTTTCTAAGTCTCTAAAATGATCAGAGCTCAATAAGCTTCGGCGTGCGTGCCATTTTGATACCACAACATGCTCAAGTGATAAAAACTGCTCCATATCGATGGTATCACCGATTGACGGGTGATCTTCTCGGCATACAACCACCAGCTCTTCAGTGGAAACGACCTCATGCTTGAGCGTCGTTCGGCCTCTTGGCGTCATATCGATGATCACATCGTGTCTTTGCAGCCTCAGGTCAGACTCGTAGTCTTCAGTAAACAGTGGGTGAATTTCCAGCGCAATACCCGGTGCTACCTGGCTGATCAGTTGCATCACCTTAGGCATCATTTCATAGCTGGCCGCCGATACACAGGCGATAGAAAAAACGCGACCAGAGGTTTTAGGGTCAAAGTCTCTTGATGCAGACAATGTCGACGTGAAGTTCTTCAGTGCCGCCGCCATCGCTGGGTAGATGTCCATTGCGAAAGTGGTTGGCTCAACACCTGAAGTGGTACGGTGAAACAGTGGCTCATCATAGATATCTCTCAACCTCGCAAGTGCTTTACTCACAGCTGGCTGGCTGATATCCATGCGGCTAGCAGCTCTAGACAAGTTCTGCTCTTCATAGATAGCGACAAATATTGGAATTAAATTTAGCTCGGTACTTTTCATACAGTTCCATATTAAAGAAGCAGGTTCCCTATAGTAGAGAACCTGCCGATTATGTTCGATGCGAATTGCTAAAAGTTGTGCGTAATGCCTCGATAAACCCCGAATTTTTATGGGTATTTCAATTGAACCAGTGCATTACGTGCCTACTTAATTTTGTCTTTTAAGTCTGGCAAGGCTTTAGGAATTTTCAAGCGACCTGCGATTGAGCGAGATACATGAGAGTTAGTCCGGTGATTGGCGAGTTTTTTTAACCCTTTCCACAAACGTTTAAACACGCTCTTATCTTCATGTCCTTGCTGAAGAGCAGTGCTATCATCAAGCCATGACTTTTCGGTGCTGGCTTTCGATAACTCTAACTCCGTCGTTTGGTATCGTAATTGAGTGTAAACAAACGTACGTAATGCAGCCCAGTCGCCCTGCTTAACTAGGCGTCTCATCACTAACCACGTCGGTGTTGGTCGAGCCGCGTAATAACGCTTACCAACAACAAACAGCAAAACACATGCTAACGACACTAAACCAATCGTGATGAATACCGACATATAGGCTTTAACAAAGGACTGTAATGTGTGCTTGGCTTCAAACACTTCGCCTTTAATTACGACATTTTCTAAACGTTGTTTGTCGCTATTCCACCATTGGAACTCAAATTCAGGGAGTGTCAGTTCACCACCTTGTTGAATCACATAGACTGATTCTTCAATTCGGCTTGAACGATAGTCCCCTCGCTCTTGGGTATCATCAAGACGATTCGGTTGTGGATAGGCTTGATACTGCTGTGTAGATTCGTTCGTTAGTACGTTAGGTAACAACACAGATAAGCTGTCTTTTGCCTTAATGGTCACTGTTCGAGTGATCGCATCGCCAACTTTCAGCTCATCACTAGAGCGTTGCCACTTTTGCTCAACCTCAACATCCGTTGCTGCGAACCAAGGCGTGTCTTCGCTCAATAATCCAGAAGGTAACGAAGCTTCAAACTTAATCGGTTGTGTGTAAAGTGTACCAGTCACGTTAGAACCGTCGGGAGCTGATACCTTTATAGTCACAGGCAAGGTAGGAATAACAAAAGCACCCGATGCCATCGGATAAAGAGTGATTTCCCAGCGCTGGCGAGACCAAGTAGTACCGCCTACTCTCTCTGTGTAATTCGTTGCAAGCTGATTACGCTGCTTTGCAATCACGTTTGGGATTTCAATGCTACCGATACGTGTGCCACCCGTAAACCAACGTGGGGTCGCGACTTCGATATTCAAAATCACTTGCTCATTAACGCTTACCTTAGCCGGCGTTATTTTATCACCCGGTTTCGGTTTTTCTCCGACCCATGCAATAAGCTCAACATCACCACTGCGCTGAAGGTCATAAATATCACGAGCGTAGGCTGAAGAGGAACACAAGGTGATAAGCAGAGCCATCAACATAACAACGAAACCATGCTGTACATGACTTAACGGCTTAACTGAGTTCGAATCTCTAGAGTAACTGAGAGCCAAAAACTGACAATAACTCATTACTTTTGCTCCTCGCTAGATACTGGCGATGGTTCACGCAATTGGATTTGAAACTTAGCTCGAAGGAAATACTTAGGATCCGCTTCCACTCGCTTTAACCACTTATCGGCGAGTTCTTGACTACCAAGAATCTCATTCGCATTGAGCGTTTCTTTTAGCATGAGCTCGGCAACCGTCTCCTCTTCTGCACCATCGCCCGTACGTGGCTTGTCCTCGTCTAGTTCAAACGATTCTTCAGGGCCATCTGTTGTTCCTGCTTGGCTTTCACTGGTTCGGTTAACCTCTTCAACAATGCCATTAACCACGGCTAAGTTGTGCTGTACGTCAGGCTTTAAATTAGGGTCAAGGTCCGGCTTATCATTTAAGCTTTTCAGTAAATCTCGTGCAGCCAAATACTCTCGTTGCCTTGCTAGAGCACTGGCCGCGTTGTACAAACCAAAATCACTGTCGACTTGTAAGAACGCGCTATGGGCAAGCTTAAACTCTCGTGCGTAGTAGTAAGCAGCACCTTTCCTAAGTGGATCCTCAAAGTGTTTCGCCGCTTCTAAATACTGTTGTTGGTTTAACAATCGCTGACCCTGTTGGTCTGGTGTCAGCCATAAATCCCACCACCATTGGGCAGTTTTATCCCAAGCCGATAACGTTTCCACTTCAACAGGCCTGTCCGCCGTCAGTTTGACCGTTTCTGCCATTGAGTTCGGCGCATAAAAAGCACCTGTCGTCACAACACCAATTAGACACCATTGCACGAGCCAACCTTTGCGGAACCAAAGCAACATAATGAAGGCAATTGGGAACAACAATCCGTAGCCCATATCTTTCCAAGGCATCGAAGATTCGCCGTTTAGCTGCATGTTACGTTCTACCGCACTGTTAAGCGCTTTGATGTCAGAATCGTCTACTGTCACTTCAATCAAGCGACCACCGGTAGCCTTGGCTAACGTGTTCAATGAATCAAGGTCTACTGGGTTATTACTCACAATTTGGCTATTACCCGCGGCCAAGATCAACAGTTGGTAACTGTTTTCATTAAAGAATTTTTCGTACGCCTTAATGGTTGTAGGATTCACACCATCAGATACTAGCAACACGGTTGAGCCAGGCTCACCAGACAATTGTTGTTGAACCAAAGGCAGGGCTTTCTCAGCAGCTTTACCATCAACAGGCATTATTTCAGGAGTGATTGCCGCCAAAAACGGCTCAAAAACTTTGCTATCTTGAGTAACCGGCATCGCGACATGAGCACTTCCCGCATACACAACTAAGCCAGTGTTACCGCCTTTACGCGCCGCCAATAAATCTCGAATTTTTTGTTTCGATCGCTCTAAACGACTAGGGGGTAAATCCTTTTCTAGCATGGATTCGCTGTTATCAAGTACCACCAACATCGAAGCTTTGTCTTCACCAAATGGCGATGCTTCACGCTGCCATGTAGGCCCTGAGCAAATAATGATCGCAATAGTCACGATAACCATCAGCAGCTTGAGTGGTAGCTGTTTACGCCACCCGGTCTCACCTATCGTCAACGCATTTCGTAAATGCTCTGGCAGAATGTCTTTCCAGCTCGGTTTGGTCTCTTCTCGCCAACGTAGCCAAAGTAAGAAAAACATCGGAATGAATGCTAAGAGCCAAAGTGGACGAATAAAATGAAACTGGGTAAAAAACTGTTGAACTGCGAGAGAATCAAACATCACTCTCTCCTTTCGTTTCAAGGTTCGACAAACGAACGGCACGGCGACGTCTTACCGTTGCAAGGCTAAATGCTGTGAGATACATGAGTACAACGACTGCCATTAAATAGTGGTGTAAGCTCTGCTTAGGTCGATACGTTGTGCTTTCGTATAACTGAGGCTCAAGTTGACCGATTTGCTCGTAGGCGGTACTGAGTTCATCACGGTTTAGCGCTTCAAATGCCTCACCGCCAGATTCAGAGGCGATACGCTTGATGGTCTCCATGTCCAAGGCTACTTCACCCACAGTCTGAGGGTCACCCATCGCAATCACGTGAATACGAACCCCTTTCGCCTTAGCCACTTTTGCAGCGTCAATTGGCTCTACAAAACTGCCCGTATCATTACCATCAGTTAGTACAATCACCACCTTCTCACGTTCGATATCGTTTTGGGCTTGTTCGGCAGACATCTGCTTGCCGCTCTGCTCGAACACTTTTATCGCTAAGCCAATCGCATCACCCAAGTGAGTGCTCTGCCCTGCCATAGCGACATCCGTTTGATTTAAGAGTTCTAGCCATACATCTTGGTCGGCAGTGAAAGGTGTTTGTACAAACGCAGCATCACCAAACAGGATTAAACCTAAGCGGTCGCCTTTTCTGGTTTTCGCAAAGTCCGCCAACACCTCTTTCGTTGCTTCCAAGCGAGAGATTTTCTTGCCTTGCTTAGATGTGAAGTCTTGTTCTGCCATTGATCCAGATAAATCAACAACCACCATGACATCTCGACCTAATTGTTCACGCACTTGAGGTTCACCAAGAATGGTCGGTTTAGCCAAGGCACAAACAACCAAAACCCAAGTAATAATGAGTGTGGTGCGTTGCCACCAGCTTGGCGTCAATTGACTTGCCCCTTCAGAAGGAGCTTCCCCAATCGCTTTCACCAATTCGTGGAAGAACGGCACTTTAATAGCCATTTGTTTGGTGCGATATGCAGGCACCGCTATGTAGACCAACAGAGGCAAAGGCAGTGCAACGAACCACAAAGGATGTGCAAATTCAAAGCTAGAAGAGAAGAGATTAATCATTTGCTTGCCCCTCAACCACCACTTGAACATCAGGCTTATGGAGCTTTAGCCACACCATAGAGGTTTGAATCACTTCCGAGCGCTGTTCAAAGGTCAAGCGTACCTTTTGATCAATGAGGCTTTGCATCCATATTTCTGAGATTTCCTCAGTAAAGAATGCGTTGTTATACTCTGTTTGGCCGTTCACAGGAAGGTGCGCATTCAAACGTTTCACATAAGCTTGCCCAAACAGCTTTGCATTGCTGCTGTCTAGATAACGCAGTACAACCTTAAGCACTTTAAAAGCCTGCTCAGGGGAGTTTTTGTCTCTCGCATCCAATAACATCAATTCATTAAGTGCTTCTTTTCGATAGCGATTATTCCACCATCTTAGAGCCAAACGATAGGCCAGATAGAGAGCCGCTAATAACAAGATAACGCCAAGGATCTTCCAACCAATGGTTTGTGGGGCCCAGCTAACACTATTAGGTACCGCCACATCGTGAAGTTCACGCAGGATATAAGTACTAGGGGGCGCATGTTCGACTGTCATTTAGCGCCCTCCCACTAACTTTTGTAACTGGGAAATATGATTGCCAGAGGTGTCTAATTCGATATATGGAAGGTTTTTCATCGCCATTAATTTAGCTAGAGATTGTTTTTGAAGTGCTGCTTTCTGAGCTAGGCTCTCGCTTGCAAGGCTTACCTTAGATTGGCTATCTAGGCTCAATTGAAAACGACCATCACCCACCACCCAGTTTGCGCTTGCAAGATCTCTTGGCAGTGAGCGCTCTAATGGGTCAGTGACCATGATGGCAAGGATATCGTTATGCTGTTGAAGTTGTTTCAAACGATCTAAGTGGTGCTCTTGGCAATCACGCCAATCGCTAATGAAGATTAGCGTCGACTGTTTTAACCTCATCCGCTTAATCAATTCGATCCATTGAGTAAATCCGACTCCTTCATTGTCACTCACATTCACTCCCAAACTTTGGTTCGCTTTAGCAAGGTGTTTGAGTTGGGAGAGCAAGTCAGACTGAGAACGCTGCGCTTTTGTGTGAAATAGCTTTTGGTGTGACGCCAAAACAAAACCGACGCGGTCTCCATCCTTAAGAACCCGCCAACCACACAATGCCGCCACTTCAGCGGCAACGACGGACTTCATGGTGTCTTGAGAGGCAAAAAACATGGAGCTGCGTTGGTCTACACAGATCATCACATTACGGTCTTTCTCTTCGGTGTAGCTACGAACATGTGGTTTCCCAGTTCGCATGGTAACTTTCCAATCGAGGTTACGGATATCATCACCGAGTTGGTAATGCCGTAACTCTTCAAAGTTCAAACCACGACCACGAAACAACGAATTGTGTCTTCCCGAAAGGACACCGCCCGCTTTTAGGTGAGGCAACAGAGAAAACGACTCAGCTTGCGCCTGTATTCGCACTAACTTTGAGTAATCACAGTACAGCCTTGGATCAAGGCCTTGCGATTTGGGAGCTTGTGTTGGCTTCGCCATGACGCCCCCTTATTATCCGATCTCTACGTTATCAAGTAGCTCTTCAACGACTCTCTGATGGTCAACACCGTCAGCAAGTGCGTCATAAGACAGCGAGAATCGGTGTCCCAATACGGTTGGTAACATAGCACGAACGTCATCCAACGTGACGTGGTCACGCCCTTGTAACCAAGCATAAGCGCGAGCACACTTATCTAGAGCGATAGAAGCACGTGGACTGGAGCCAATTTCAATCCATTTGGACAAGTTAGATTCTGGGTAACGTTCCGGCTTTCGAGTCGCCATAACTAACGCCACGATATAGTTTTCAACTAAATCAGATACCGCGATTTCTGGAAGCTGACGGCGTGCCTCAAGCACTAATTCAGGTTCAATATGTTGCGGAGTCACTAGCTCGGAACTGGTCTCATTGCCTAGCTCTTCGCTGCGAACCAAACGAATGATGTCGCGCTCTGCTTCGTCTTCTGGATAGTCGACCGTCACTTTCATAATAAAACGGTCCATTTGCGCCTCAGGTAGCGGGTATGTCCCTTCTTGCTCAACTGGGTTTTGAGTAGCGAGTACCATGAATAAATCAGGAAGGATGTGAGTTTGACCACCTACTGTGATCGTACCCTCAGCCATCGCCTCAAGCAGTGCCGCTTGTACTTTAGCTGGCGCACGGTTCACTTCATCGGCTAGGACAATACTGTTGAAGATAGGCCCCGGTTGGAAGTGCAGTTGAGGTTTCCCGCCTAGCTCTTGATACACCTCTGTACCCGTCACATCTGATGGCAATAGGTCTGGTGTGAACTGAATTCGACCAAAACTGGTATTTAATAAGTTGGCAAGCGACTTTACTGAACGCGTTTTCGCTGTGCCCGGAAGCCCTTCTAAAAGCACATGCCCATTGGTCAATAACCCTATCACCAGAGCCCGAACGACGTGACTCTGTCCGATAACACTTTTTTCTGTTTGTTCAATCAGTTGGTTTATTGCTTGTTGCGCATGGTTCATAGGTCTTCCTTTATTCAAACTGGCTGCGTACATCCTACTCACAAGCTCGATAACTATTGGTTATAAACGCAATAAGTGGTTATGGTGTAAAACGTTACAAACACCATAACCAAGGTCACTTCATCGTTTTATTTGAGCCTAGCCTTCAACTGGTTAATTGCCTCCGGTGGTGCCACTTTGCTCAATGATGAAATACACTGTTCAAATGCTTTTGGCACACCCGGTATATGGCTATTTCGCGCCAACACTTCACACTGTGCGTACAAATGTTGAGGGTTTCGGCTAAATTGATAAGCCTTGTGTAATGACTGGCTCGCCGCAAGCACATCCGATTTTTCCAATGCCAAGCCATACACATACCAATATTGCGGGTCAGTTTGTGCCGTTTCTGCCGCTTGTTTTAGATAACGCGTCGCTTGGTCGTAGTCTTTCACTCGCAGCAGCGACAGCCCTGTACTGTATGGCAATACACTCGATTTTGGCTGAGCTTGAATGCCTTGCTTCAAGGTTGCTAGTGCTTTAGGTTCATCCCCCAAAGCCCGATACAAATCAGCCAAGTTGGCGTAACTGTTCTCGAAATATGGTTCGATTTCGATAGCGCCTAAGTAGTACTCAATGGCTTGTTCGTGCTTACCTAAATCTCGGTAAACATTACCCAGATTGGTTCTTCCAAAACCTCTGTCACCATTAAAGCGCTGTATCTCAATGTACTCTTCCAATGCAGGCTTGATTTGGTCTTTCTGTAGCGGATTCATTTCTCCCCAATAACGGACTAGCGCGCCAGCTGTTTCTGAACGAATAGACAATACTGGGTCAGTAAGCAGTGGTTCTAGAATCTGCCAACGGTCGTAAAACGGGAAACCAGATGAGCCTTGTACAACGCCTAGACGGATCATCTCATCGTCATGTTTTACTGCCCTTGCTAATGAAATAAGAGTGTTCTTACCCGTATTACCAGACAAGCGCTCCAAGCTTGATGCTCGAATAATATTACTTAAGCTAGAATCCTGAGCCGAATACGCCAGTGCATCCTCCGCGCCTCTATGCCCTATTGAATCGGCATAAAAAGCCACAGCGAAATGCTGTTGGTTTCGATATTTAGAATCAGGGAACCATTGACCAATTTGCTTATCGGCCCATTGATCGGTTTTGTCTTCATGACAACTGGTGCACACGTTCGGCGTTTTAATATGTTGGCTAATATCCGGTCGCGGAACATGCCAGCTATGATCACGTCTCGGATCGACCTCCATATACGTCGTTTCAGGCATGTGGCAAGTGGTACATTTTGAAGCTTCTGTGTTTGCCTCATGGAAGGTGTGTTTTTCTGGTGTGTATTCGGATGCAATATGGCACTGGCTACATACCGCTTCTTCCGCAATTTTCAGCTCTGCGGTATGGGGATCGTGACAGTTAGTGCAAGTGACACCTTTCTCAGCCATCGCTGACTGCAAGAATGAACCGTAAACGTAGTCTTCATCATAGATTTGACCATCGTGATGATAGAGTTCCGGACTAATTAGGCTAAGACGATATTTATCGAAGAACGATCCCTTCACATGATCAGCAGTCTCATTCAGTTGTGTACGTCGGCTATGGCACTGAGCACAGGTCTGGACTTGGTTGGTATGAATGATGTCTTTCGGTTGAAGTGTTGAATTACCCTCTTGGTAAACCCACTCTTTGACTGACTTAGACAAATCACGGTCAAAACCATAATGCGCCGTGAGTTGAGCGCTTTTACCACTGTTGGCTTTGGCAGAATGGGCAGCTTGTTTTGCTTGTTCAACGTGCTCACTTGCAGGGCCATGACACGCCTCACAACCCACATTGATTTCAGACCAAGTTGTACTGTAGGTGTTGCTTGCCATGTCGTAGTTCTTTTCTAGGTTTGTTGAATGGCAATCAGCACACATGAAGTTCCAATTTTGGCCGCTATTGGTCCAATAAAATTCATCGGTGTTGGTTGTATCTGGGTAGAGGTGAAACCAGCGTTGCCCTCCCTCACTCTTGGTGCGAGAGTCCCAAGCAAAAGGAATCAGCTGAACACGGCCGTCTTCAAACTCAACCATATATTGCTGAAGTGGTTCAAAGGCAAAGGTATAACTGATTTTGTAATTTTTGAATTGACCATCTGGCCCTTCAATGTTGACCCAGAACTCATCACCTTTGCGAAAAAAACGATTTGGCTTGCCTTGATGCATGATGGTTTGGTTATCAAAATTACCTAAAACGGAATCATCTGTGGCGTGCTTCATCGCCATGTCATGATGAGAGCCCTGCCAAGCTTCTACTTCTGCGCTGTGGCAATCAATACAAGCCTCTGAGCCTATGTACGTGGCTGACGAACCACTTTCCGTAGATTTAGACACGGATTTAGTAGCTTTATCACTGACAGGCGACGCTTGTTCGCTCGCGCAAACATTGAAGCTCAATATCGTGAAAATCGCGGATAATACTGCAACTCGCTGGTGTTTCAATCCGTTCACTAGTGAGCACGACAATGCAGACATAACATTCCTTGTTTTATACATCCTTATGCTTAATAAGGTAGACGCAAAAACAACTAATTTACAATTATTTAGTAACCATAAGCTCGATTGTTGTGATTCATATTCAGGACATGTGGCTGCTCACTATTGCGCTCATAAAAAAGAGCTCCGAAGAGCTCTTTTCATACAGTTGGTATACCCAAGTAGTCGATTACTTGTTATGAGACTCCTGAAGTTTCTCCATAACCTGATCCAAACTAAAGCTCGCCGCTTTTTGACGTGGTGGATATTCAGCGAATGTTTCTAGGAACTTGCCAACATACGCTTGTGCTGGAACGAACATATACGCGTGGTCAAGCAGCCAGTCGTAGTATGTGTTCGAGGTGATATCAGCATTTTCGTATGGGTCCATTCTAAGGTTGAACAACTTAGGAAGACGCAGGGTCACAAACGGTTCAGCCCAAATTTGCATAGTACCCGTAGCTCGTTGCTCCATGAATACCGCTTTCCATTGGTTATAACGAAGCGCCGCTAAATCACCATCATCCGTGAAGTAGAAGATCTCATGACGACGACCTTTTTCTTCTTCACCCGTTAGGTAAGGAAGGAAGTTGTAGCCATCTAGGTGAAGCTTAAAGGTTTTATCACCCGCGGTATGACCTTTGAGTAGCTTCTCTTTGATCTGATCATCACCCGCTGCAGCAAGGAATGTTGGCATCCAGTCCATGTGATGCATGATTTCGTTAGAGACAGTTCCAGGTTCAATTTTACCCGGCCAACGAACCATGGCTGGCACACGGTATGCCCCTTCCCAGTTGGTGTTTTTCTCACCACGGAATGGCGTTGTACCTGCATCTGGCCACGAGTTCATATGTGGACCATTATCCGTAGAGTAGAAAACAATGGTGTTGTCTTTAATGCCTAAATCATCCACTTGTTTTATTAGCTGACCAACGTGTCTATCGTGCTCAACCATACCATCGGCATAGTTACTAATGCCGGTTACACCTTTACTGTCTGGCTGAACGTGTGTTCTAAAGTGCATACGCGTGGCGTTCCACCAAACAAAGAATGGTTTGTCGGCTTTAACTGCGCGATCCATAAAGTCGAGTGCCGCGTCTAGTGTTTCTTCATCTACCGTTTCCATACGCTTACGCGTTAAAGGACCAGTATCTTCAATCTTACCGTCAGCGAACGACTTGATAACGCCACGTGGCCCAAACTTCTTACGAAACTCTGGGTCTTTGGGGTAATCTTCATTCTCTGGTTCTTCCTCAGCATTTAGGTGGTAAAGGTTGCCAAAAAATTCGTCAAACCCGTGTGCTGTCGGAAGGAATTCGTCTTTGTCGCCCAAGTGGTTTTTACCAAATTGGCCTGTCATGTAACCCATAGGTTTGAGTAGCTCTGCAATCGTAGCATCTTCTGCTTGAAGACCAATATCCGCACCTGGTAAGCCTACTTTACTTAAGCCTGTTCGTAATACACTTTGACCAGTAATGAACGTAGAGCGACCTGCGGTACACGACTGCTCTGCGTAGTAATCGGTAAACATCATGCCTTCTTTAGCGATGCTATCAATATTCGGTGTTTGATAGCCCATTAAGCCAAAGGTGTAAGCACTAACATTAGATTGACCAATGTCATCACCCCAAATGACGAGAATATTTGGTTTTTCGGCGGCGAATGTGGTTGTGGAAGCCGCCATCATCGCTATCACCAAAATCGCTAATCGACGCTTGACGCCATATTTCGCTGTCATAGAAACCTCTTCGTAAGTTATTTGCATCCTGCCCTACAACGTATAGTTCATTTTTTACGCATGCGCGAGATTCCGTAAGCTATTAATCTTTTTGTCATTTTTATTGAGACACGGATACAAAACTTATTGGTTTAATTTGCATCGACAAACTTGATAGGGATCACACATGCAAACTAAGGGTTTATTAGAACCATAAACTTAAACTCCAATTAATCAATAAGTTAACCCTACATCATAACGATTGGTTATAAACACTATAAAAGGACGGAACACGGTTTTGGGAATAACATTTGTCCATCGATGTGTTGTTCTAACGCATTAATCTTAAAAGTGAATCGGAGTCCTTATGGGTACTAAAATTAATAAACTAGCATTAGGTGTTGGCTTATTAGCAGCTTCTTCAGCAGCGACAGCAGCAGAAAAACCAAATATTCTTGCTATCTGGGGTGATGACATTGGTGTATTCAACATCAGTGCATATAACAACGGTATGATGGGTTACGAAACACCTAACATCGACCGTATTGCTAACGAAGGCGCACTATTTACTGACCACTACGGTCAACAATCGTGTACAGCTGGTCGTGCTGCATTCCTAACAGGTCAAGAACCTTTCCGTACAGGCCTACTTACCATTGGTATGCCAGGTTCTGATCACGGTATCCCAGACTGGGCTCCAACTATCGCCGACCTTCTTAAAGAACAGGGCTACATGACAGCTCAGTTCGGTAAGAACCACATGGGTGACCAAGACAAACACCTTCCTACGAACCACGGTTTTGATGAGTTCTTCGGTAACCTTTACCACCTGAATGCAGAAGAAGAGCCAGAGACATACTACTACCCTAAAGATCCTGAGTTCCGTAAGAACTTCGGTCCACGTGGTGTAATTAAGTCTACTGCTGACGGTAAGATCGAAGATACAGGTCCTATGACGCGTAAGCGTATGGAGCACGCGGATGAAGAGTTCCTAGAAGAATCTCTAGCGTTTATGGAAAAAGCAGTCAAAGCTGACAAACCATTCTTTATCTGGCACAACACAACACGTATGCACGTGTGGACTCGTCTACAAGAAAAATACCAAGGTAAATCTGGTATCAGCATCTACGCTGACGGCATGCTAGAGCACGATGACCAAGTTGGTATCCTTCTAGACAAACTTGATGAGCTGAAGATCGCAGACAACACTATCGTAATTTACTCTACCGATAACGGTGCAGAGACAGTATCTTGGCCTGACGGCGGTGCGACTTACTTCCACGGTGAGAAAGGTACAACTTACGAAGGTGGTATGCGTGTTCCTCAGCTAGTTCGCTGGCCTGGCGTAATCAAACCGGGTAGCAAGATCAACGACATCATGGCGCACCAAGACTGGATCCCTACTCTACTAGCAGCAGCTGGTGATGACAAAGTGGTTGAGAAGCTGGCGTCTGACAAAGGTGCGACTTACAACGGTAAAAACTGGCGTGTACACCTAGACGGTTACAACTTCCTGCCTTACTTCGAAGGTAAAGAAGAGAAAGGCCCTCGTGACAGCCTACTTTACTTCTCAGCGAACGCAGAGCTAAACGCGGTACGTTGGAATGACTTCAAGATCTCATTCGCAGTTATGGACGGTAACATCACAGATGCAGTACGTTTCCAACCAAACTGGCCACAAGTAGTACATCTACGTGCTGACCCATTCGAAAAAGCACCACACGAATCTGGCATGTACCTACGCTGGATGGCAGACAACATGTGGTTATTCGTACCAGTTGGCGGCAAAGTACAAGAGTTCATGCAAACGCTACCTGATTACCCAATGCAGAACAGCCAAGTATTGAACCCAGGCAACTTCAACCAAAACGCTTACATGCTGCAAGGCAAACTTAAGCAACTTGAAGCGGCAGCTGCTCAAGCTAAATAAGCAAACCTGAACCATGTATTTTGAGTTGAACAACTAAATTAAATACATAGTCAAATACAAAGCCGTGGTGACTCAACGTAGTTTCCACGGCTTTTCTGTATCTACCAGCCAATGTTCCTATCCCTGCTCCTTATCTTGCAACATTAGATTTATGAAGCTAGATTTATAAAAGAACCCTTATGATTCGCAAGGTAAATAAGGGGTAATTCAGACGGATCCTGAATTGATTTAATGGATTAAATTTAGATGGAACTGAGCTATGAAGACATCCTATTTGGCTGGAATAAGCATAACTGTTATTTGTGTTTCGATCGCTATACTGGTTTATGATGGTGCATCTTCAAACTCTCACTCTTCCTTTGAACGCAAAGACCATCACCCTGCTGATTCTTCTCACTCGGATTCGCACGCAAGCGACACGCATAAAACCCGTCAACTCACGCCCTCTAATATCAAAGTCTTTCCAATTCCTAACACCACTGAAATCGATCACGATCTGGCAAGAATTGGCTGGGTACTCTTCAAAGACCCAAATCTTTCCTCTAATCGCAGTGTCAGTTGCGAAACCTGCCACAGCCTTCAAACCAACGGTGCTGAGGTGATTCCTGTATCAATAGGGGTAAATGGTGCCGGAATGCGTAACTCTCTTACGGTCTTCAACGCAGTTTTCAATTACCGATTCTTTTGGGACGGCAGGGTAAACAACCTTTCAGATCAGATAGACGGACCAGTACATAATGTGGACGAAATGGACTCGAACTGGGCACTTATCACCGATTATGTATCTAAGTCACCCACCTACATTGACCTATTTAAAAGCCAACAAATGGTGATTGATACCGCCTCCGTCAAAGCTGCACTCATTGAGTTTATGCGCGGTTTAACCACACCCGACTCCCCTTTTGATCGATATTTACGTGGTGATACTGCTGCACTTTCCGCTGCTGAAAAACGTGGTTGGGAAACATTTCAAGAAGAAGGTTGTATTCGTTGTCACCAAGGCACCAATATTGGTGGAGGCATGGTGATGCGTTTTGGTTACTTCGGATTATCAAAAACAGGCTCTGAGCGAAGTGAAGACCAAGGTCGCTTTATGTTTACTCAGCAACCACAAGACAAGCATCTGTTTCGTGTCGCGAGCTTAAGAAACGTCGCGATTACGGCGCCTTATTTCCATGATGGTCAAACCGAAACCCTAGAAGAGGCGATAAAAATAATGGGTGAAAGTCAACTTGGTAAAACGTTTGAAGAACAAACAATCAATGACATCAAGGTGTTTCTTGAGACGCTAACTGGGCAACGTCCTCAAATGCTAGTGGAGTTTGAAAATGAATAAGATCAGGCTCATCTTTTTATTGTTCATCTCGCTTTTTATAGGCTTAATGAGCTTCATTATGCTTACCTATTTTGAACATGAAAAAGTCGCAAAATATGGCGAATCAGTTCGAGAATTGAGTCATGAAGTCCTAGAGATGCGTGATCAGATAACGAACAGCGCCCTCACCGGAATTTCAAATCCTTATCAGCTATCAGAGAACTTGGTAACGCTAGAAAGGGAACTACAAGAACTCAATTTGAGCTATCAAGGAAAGAACATACATTCTACGTTTTTCCAAAGTCTACAAACTCGCCAGCTTTTAGAGCATTTCCACAACGCATCCATGTCTAATGTCGACACGCTAGACAACTTGGTGGGGTTAAGTGTTGCTCGTCAGTTTATCCTACAGTCCCTTACCCTTTTACTCACCAACACAGAGTCTGCGAGCTCTGATTTTTCCTCCAATTCGCAGCTAAGTATCCAGAGTGAAATGCTCACGAGCATCCTATTCGCAGGGGCGTCTATCCCAGCTGAAAGCAATTCTGAATTAGCCAAGCTGTCTCAGACATTTACCGAATTAAACCAGCAGCAAAGCCAACTCTTATCCCAAGTACTCTCTGTGCATAGCATGGAGTATATTGAACAAATCGAGCATCAGCTTACGGATAGCCAAGACGAGTTAAAGGGTCTAACCGTCAAGTTAATCATCGCACTTGCACTGCTTACGTTTGCATTCTCATTAATTCTGTTCATTCACCGACTCTTTGAACTGAAACGTAACAACCTCTCTTATCAAGAAGCGGCGGATAAGGCACAAAAAGCGAGTGAGGCAAAATCATTGTTCCTAGCGACAATGAGTCACGAACTAAGAACCCCTATGAACGGCGTATTAGGTATTGCACAAATCATCAAAGAAGATTCTCAAAGTGCCGATACTCGGAAACAGGCACAAATCATTATCGACTCAGGGCAGCACCTTGTCACCATTCTGAATGACATTCTCGATTTTTCTAAAGTTGAGCAAGGAAAAATGGAGCTTGAACTGAGTCCGTTTTCTGTGACCGACGTTGTTACACACCTAGACAAAACGCTAACGCCGCTCGCCACCGATAAAGGAATATCTTTTGTTATTAAGGATAATATCCCAACCAATATTCAACTGATTGGCGACTCAGCACGAACGCGCCAAATCTTATTTAATCTAGCCGGAAATGCCGTCAAATTTACCGAGTCAGGTAAGGTCGAAGTCGAGTTCGAGATCGCCCCTACTACCCCACCATCGGTCAACATTATGGTCTCCGACACGGGCATAGGTATTGCTGAAGACAAGGTTGACCACATCTTCACAGCGTTCGAGCAAGCAGAACTATCTACAACGCGTAAGTTTGGCGGAACGGGTTTAGGGTTATCAATAGTCAAACAGCTGGTTGAATTGATGGGGGGAACCATTGATGTCTCCAGCCAACTGAATGTCGGTACTCGGTTTACTATTTCCTTGCCATTAGAAATGCACGAACTAGAAAAACCAACTACTGAACAAGTGTCCACCAGCATTAATAAAACGCTCAATGACTTCACTGTGCTGCTCGTAGAAGACAATAAAATCAACGCCATGGTTATCAAGAAGTTCTGTGAGTCTATAAACATGACTGTTGAAAATGCCTATGACGGGCTGCAGGCACTCGATAAATTGGCTACAAACCAATATGACTTAATCATTATGGATAATCACATGCCGAACATGAGTGGTATCGAGGCGATTCAAAAGATCCGCAATGAACTTAAGTTAACCACGGTTATTTTTGCTTGTACTGCTGATGTATTTAAAGAGGCTCATGACGAGTTTCTTGTGTCAGGGGCGAACTTTGTCCTTACGAAACCATTGCAAAAAAACAGCTTACAAAATGCCATTAATGAGTTTCATCATCAGTTTGAGATAAACAGACACCAATCTGTTCATTCTCGCCAATCAACAGAAACGAGTAATAGCAATGTCACCATGCTGACTCGTCCACCTAAGAACAAACTGCCTCTTACAGAAGAAGAAATATCTCGTAGCCCCTTACTCGAAGGCGAGAAGCTAGAAGGCAATGAAAAACTGAAGTGTTTAAACAACTTAGTTGATGAATTAGAAAATGAAATTGATGAGCTAATAGCCCTCTTCTCGGATGATAAACCCGATGATTTATCGAGAACGTTAAAAGCCGTCATCGCCATTGCATCTAAGCACGAGATGTATGAGGTGCTTGAACTCGCTATATCTGCAGCGCAAACCACAGAGCAGCACATCATGCCTGAAGCCGAACTGCTGCAACAGCTCATCAATCGACTCATGGTAAACAGCCATCAAGCAACACGCTTAATACACAAACTCAACCAACAACGTAAAACGGGTTAACTGGGGTGTCATATGAAATTGAACCTACCTAGTATTGGTCCACATCTACTGCTGGCGGCGGGCGCTACGCTCATTTTCGTCGTCGACTATCACGTGCCGTTAGGTATCGCGATGGCTGTACCTTACATTACGATGGTCCTGCTCGCATCAACCACTAAAGAGCCATTTTCAGCCATTATGTGGGCGATTGTCTGTACCTTACTTACTCTCGTTGGATACTACGTTTCCGAGTCCGGCAGTGAGGCATGGTTTGTTATATTGAACCGAGTCATTACCATTTATGCGATTTGGGTATGTGCTTTTGTTCCTATCTACATCACGCTTCAGTCACCTACTGATACTGAGGTTTTTGATGATGACATCACCCCACCAGATGCACTAAACCATTCTTATGCGGATAAGAAACGTACAGGTAACACGCTCAATAATTAGGCTTAGGTTAAGTTTCGGTGAATTTTGCCAAATCGAGACAAGGTAACTTGAAATACTTCGTTCTGCGTGAGATTGTAAAATATCTCACACCAATAACTGTATGATTATGAAAACATTACAATCCATTGCGCTGCTTTCCACAATTATCGCAGCACCACAAGTGTTAGCTGATGTAAAAATTGAAGTTCCTTCTAGCGCAGATGCTCTAGTTGAAGTCTTGGCGGTTAATGAGGCTAAACCTGATCTTGAGGGTGGTTTTTTCTCTTCAAGCAAAACGATCACCGTGCCAGACGGTGTAAACCAAATCGTTTTCCAATATCAGCTTGCTTTTAGTCAAGGTAACGACCGTGAGTTTGTTGATAGTGACGCAATTATTGCTACTTTTGACGCGACAGACACAACAGTAACGTTCGACATGCCGAAGTTCCGCAACGCTAACGAAGCGAGAAAAGGCTTTCAGAACCTAGATTGGAAATTGGTTGATGAGAACCAAAATGCAATCAGTGTTAAGCAAGACAAATTAACCAAAGATGGCATGCAGATTGGCCGTAAATACCCTCAAGAAGCGAAAGAATACAACCGCACAGGTGGTATTGCCGCATTAACGACAGGCGCTACAGCCGCAGCAGTTGTTCAGCCAATAACACTACCAGCAAAAATTGATGGCAACGCGTCTAACACGGCCGAAGAAATGCTGTACTTTTGGTATGAAAAAGCCGACGCTGAAACCAAGCAAAAATTCAAAGAGTTCGTGAACAAGTAAACGCTATTTGTTGATCGTCTTAATAAAAAAGCTGGCATTCAATCGCCAGCTTTTTTTGTATCAACTTTAGGGTAACTACCTTTCCGTATTCGCCTTATTGGCGCGCGTTTGCACTATGCGTTCTCAGCAGAAAACACTTCTCCGTCGATTTTGATTGGCCATCCCATCAATTCATATTCAGCAGCAAGTAAGTACGCGCAGCGGCTTGATATTCTCGTTTTTATCCACTCACCTATCCCGCACACTTTGTATTCCAACACGGCCATTTTCATAACAACACCATTTACTCAAAATTAAATTTATAAATATCAGGTAGAAGTTATCTGTCCAAAGACCTTATGTATGTTCCCAAAAGAACACAAGCCTGCAGTTTACCTATAAAGTTGTAGGTATTTTGTTTTCAATCATTTAGCGTAAATCATACGCTACTGGGATTTTATCTCCGCAACTGGATCTCGCATCATTAGATTCATTGGCGAAATACGTTCGTAAAGCCCTTCAACATCTGAAATAAAGACTTTCCCCCTTTGAATCTTGACCAAACCGTCCTGCTCTATACCTTTCAGCACTTCATTCAAGCGTGAGCGAGAAATCCCAGTAATCGTACTCAACTGAGTTTGTGACACGTTAACACTCACGGTAGCTCCCGCTATATTATTTTGACGTGCAGCGAGTTCTAAAAGTACATAAATCGTTTTTTGTTCTTTTTCATGGATAGAGGAAAGGTAAGCCTGCATCCAAATCGATTGTGCTTTAGTGCCACAATGCAGCAGCCACTTAAATACCATGCACTGCTCTTCAGCCAACTCTAGTACCTTTTCCGATGGAAAAAGTACCATGGTGATCGGTTCAACTTCTTCAGCAACCGCAAAAAGATTGTATTCAGCATGGATCGACAATGCCCCCATCCAATCACCTTTACCGATCACTCCTCCTGATAAGCTCTTCATATTTTGAGTAGAAAAACAGATACCAGCAGAACCACTTAGAATATAAAAAACGCCAGGTAAGTTTTGAAACTTTTGTGTAATTTCCAAGCTATGAATACCGGTTTTAAATACGGCAATCTCAAGCAAGCTATCGATGAGACTTTGTGGCAAATCACATGGCCACTGTATTTGTTTACCAATGGTTGGATCTAACAATGATTTATTCCTCCTCCAACAATCTCACACATGAAAATGTATCATTACATCTCTTTTAAATGTAGTTCATCATTCCCAACACAGAAGGTTTTATTCAAATAAAATCTTATATCTTAGTAGTTTAAGTCACTTTGATAACGAACAGCGCGCGCTAAAAAGAAAATAACGACATTACAAGCTGCCAACATACTCAGCTCATTATGTTGGCGTTATCCAAAACTCGTCTATTAAACTTAGATATTTGACGGGCCTCTTTAGAAAGCTATTCACCTAGCGCTAATCACCACCATAGATCACCCTCGCTCTAACACTTAGGTACTAAATTCGGCTCAATACGAACGACATTCTCTACTTAGGTTGACACATTTTAGCTCTTGCCGTTATTTTTGTCTTAAACCACAACAGACGGTCAGTATGAAAGACAACCAATTCGATAGCTTTGAAGAGCTCTTAGGTCACCAAACCGACACCTTGACCGCATGTCAGCCAAAAGATTTTGATAAGACGTTTGTGTCACTCGCTCAGGAGGCTCTTGCTTGGTTTAAGCTAGATAGGCTTACTCTGTTTCCAAACTCGATGATTCTTTTGGATACAGGGAAAAGCATGTCTGTCTCTCAAGTCGGAATGCCCCCACTCGAGATGGAGCGCTTTCTAAAAGGCAACTACCTTGAATATCTTAAGCTTTTACGCTCTAAAGAGTGTTGGCAGCTATTTCCAGAGCAATCTCTCGCGAACCACACAATCGATCCGCTACGTGAACTCTATCAAGAAGGTGCTCATTGGCACGCTATCGTGAGCTTATCGCTATTTGGGCAACAATGGGGCGCTATCGGGTTCTCTAGGTTCAAGCGGTACGACACTCCTATTGAAGAGCGTGATTTGAAGCGAATCAAAATGCTGAGTGATGTTTGGCTCTGTTTTTGGCAACACTCAAAAATGACTCGTAGTGTGACCAGTGATGAAGCCAGTAATATCAATGAGAGTGAAAAACTCTTGTTACTTACAAAAAAACAATGCGCTGTACTTACGCAGCTGGCGCAAGGTTACACCGCTAAGCAATGTGCCGACATTCTGTTTTTAAGCCCAAGAACGATCGAATCACACAAATATCGAATGTTAGATATCCTCGAACTCGATAACCATACGGAGCTAATCCAGTTTGCGCTTCGTAATGGCTTCGGTATTGATAATCCATAAGTGCTTATTACCAAAAAACAGTGCTCGTGCTAGTTAGTCAACAAACCTCAACTCATAACAAAATCATAAAGCCCTCAAACTTCTGCGGTTTGAGGGCTTTATGCTTTATGGCTTTGTGGCGGTAATTTGATTCTTATTCAGATTATAAATTCAATCACCTAAAGCGAATTCAAGATGCTTGATATTCAGGCTTTATTCTCGACATCAGCAACATATCAATATATTTGCCATTTTTGAAGGTACTCAATCGCTTAGTCCCCTCTACCTGAAAGCCAGCGCGTTCGTACAACGCAATCGCAGCGTGGTTATCTGCATGAACCTCTAACTCTAGGCGAATTAGGTTTAGCCAATTATCCGCCTGATTGATGGCTTCTTGCATCAAGGCTTTACCAACCCCTTTTCCGTGAACATCCGGATGAATGGCAATCGCAAGCCCTGCGCAGTGTCGGTCCCTTACTTTGGTCGTCATAAACAAGGTGATGTGGCCTACGACTTTCTCGGACGATTCAGCGACCAAAGTAAAATGGTCTGAATGACCAAATAGCCGATCCACTTGGTCAGAACTAAGGTATGGCTTTTGCGACGTGTTTTTTGAAACCGAAGGGCGGCGATAAATATCGAATAAATCTTGGCTATCCGTTGCTTCTAAATGTCTAATTTGTATATCCAAATCGCTTCCTTAATAAGTTCCAATGTATCGTCTGGATTTCATATTACGGATAGCAGCGAGCGCCTACAACCATAAAAAGTGTAAGTGCCCGAAATAATGAAGTTAACTTAGAACTACACAGCTATGGTGGGGCTCTGCATTAAAATTTATAGTCGATGCCGACGCTTGCCAATACCTGTTCAGAGTTATAGAAATCGATATTGGAATCAATGGTTCTTAGACCAAGTAACGTAATAAACGACCAATCTTTGTAACCCAACAATCCACCAAATTCATACGCTAAAAAGGCACCATACTCGTTCTCTTCACGAGTTTTTCCATAGATTGGGTTAGCTTCATCGTACTGACGGTCATTCGCATCTAACGTAACAACAAAACCGTGACGCCCAATTCGCTTAGCGTAGTTCAACTCGATACCGTAGCTATCAAAGCTCAGAGCCCCCCCTTCCGCATCAGAATTGAAATACACCATAGAAGGTACTAACAAGCCGACCTGATTAGGCAGAATGAAGCGATAGCCTGCTTTAGCATATAAATAAGCTCTTTCTCTATCGAGGAGTGCGGCTTCTTGTGTAGAAAGACTTTGGGTACCTGACAGTTCATCATCAACATCAGACTCACCAATAGCAAAATCCGTTTGGAAAGCAGTGCCGCCGATGTTAGTCAGTTGTAGGCGCCCCACGTTACCCTTTACATCTGTTTCATTTCGATTCACACCAACTGCGTAAGGATCAGACCAAGCCTTGCCGGAGATAAGTGTCGGTAACACTGAAACATCTAATATGGTTCCGCCTGAGAGTTGGTGTCGATAACCGATTTCAAAAGCAATGGTACCGGTCGCAATATCTTCTCGGGTGGTACCGGCATAAACTTGGTGAGTAAGGGATTCACCAAAGGTATATTTAACAGTTCCAAGAAAACCAAGTAAACCTTGATTCTCACTATCACCTTCCATGGTATTGGTTGCTTGGTTTGAGTCTTGTTCAGTACTCAAATTACTGCTGTCAGAATAGAACCCAACCAAGACACTAAAGTTACCACTAAAGCCCTCACTAGGAGCTAGTCCACTGTACGCTGGCATAGAAACAGCCGCGGAAAGTACTACAGGTAAAACAGACCTCATATTCACATCCATTAGTTGAATAATCACCCATTAAATATATGTACAAATTTGGAATTACAACAAGTATCTAACCTTTCTACATCCCCACTTTGTTGAGTTTTCGTGATAGGACAATGTATCAAGCGTGACGTAGATATGATCTATCGTGCTTGGCTTTTCGTAACAAGCCTCGGAAATAAAGGAAAAACTGAAAGGAACCCAATATGTTTAAGAACTTATATAAAAGCCTGTCGCTCTTCGCTGCGTATTTCGGAGCATTCCGAACGGCCATTTCGGTATGACCCGAACACCTATTTCGGTTTAATCCGAACGCACATTCCGCGATTATCCGAACACTTTTAAGCGAACTCCGAAATCAGCGTTCGAAATAGCGAAAACCGCGTTCGGAGTGCCCGAAATTCTTCCTTTTTCTCTTTTAAATCAATAGCTCGCTATTCTTTACTTCTTAAACAAGAACGTAAGGAAGCGGCAATGGCTAAAAAGAGAACGCCCGAACACCTATTTCGGTTTAATCCGAACGCACATTCCGCGATTATCCGAACACTTTTAAGCGAACTCCGAAATCAGCGTTCGAAATAGCGAAAACCGCGTTCGGAGTGCCCGAAATTCTTCCTTTTTCTCTTTTAAATCAATAGCTCGCTATTCTTTACTTCTTAAACAAGAACGTAAGGAAGCGGCAATGGCTAAAAAGAGAACTCCAATGAACAAAATCAAAGAGATATTACGCCTTAAGTACGAGTGTGGGTTGTCCTACCGTAGTATTGCTAGTTGTCTCAATGTCAGCCTTGCAACAGTCTCAGAGCTTGTCGCTCGCTTTAAGCAAAGTCAGATAGGCTGGCCTCTCCCAGAAGGTTGCAGTGATACCGACCTTACCAAAGCCCTATATCATTCGAAGCAAGCCAGTYGAGACAAGGTTATGCCAGACTTCGCTCAGTACGCTGTCGAACTCAAGCGTAAAGGCATGACAAAGATGTTGTTGTGGCAGGAGTATCATGAGCAATATCAAGAGCAAGCTTACGCTTACACTCAGTTCTGTGAGCACTTCACTCGTTGGTTAAAAACCCAAAAGCGCAGTATGCGTCAGCTCCATGTTGCAGGTGATAAGCTGTTTATCGATTACTGTGGGCCTCGGCTTCAAGTGGTCAACCCTGATACAGGTGAAGTGCGCGAAGCAGAAGTGTTCGTGGCGACCTTAGGAGCATCCAATTACACCTATGTTGAAGCCTTCCCGAGTCAAGGTAAGTCTTACTGGTTAGAGGCGCATGCCAATGCGCTCGAACACTTCGGTGGTGTACCACGGCTCTTGGTTCCCGATAATCTACGCAGCGCGGTCAGCAAAGCTAACCGTTATGAACCGAGGCTTAATGAAAGCTATCAAAAACTGGCAAATCATTATCAAACTGCCGTGATGCCAGCTCGCCCCTACAAACCGAAAGACAAAGCCAAAGCAGAAAATGCAGTCCTCCTAGTGGAACGTTGGATCATGATGCGACTTCGCCATCAAACCTTCTATACCTTCAAAGAGCTGAACCTTGCCATCCGTGAGCTGATGAATGACTTAAACGAACGTGAGATGAAGCATTATGGTGCGAGCCGCAAAGCGCTGTTCGACAAACTCGATAAACCCGCGTTAAAGCCCCTTCCTAAGCAGCGATATCTATATACTGAAACCAAGCGAGCCAAGGTTGGGCCTGATTATCACATCRAATATCGCCGCCATTACTACTCGGTTCCCCATCAACTTGTTGGCCACCATGTCGAACTGGAAGCCTCCAACCGTCTGGTGCAAATCTACCATCAAGGTAACTTGGTCGCCCAGCACCCGCGTAGCCAAAGGGAGCGCGGAAACAGCACTCAACCTGAGCACATGCCGAGTAATCATCAATATCAAAAGTGGTCGCCTGGACGTTTACTCAACTGGGGAGCCAATATCGGCCCCGCAACACGGGAAGTCGTCAATAAAATGCTGAACTCTAAGCCTCATCCCGAGCAGTCGTATCGTTCCTGCCTTGGGCTGCTCAACCTGAGCAAAGCCCATGGCGAATTGCGCCTCGAGCAAGCCTGTAAAGATGCACTGATGCTAACAAAACCCAATTACACCTTCGTCAACAATCTACTCAAGAACAATCGTGAGGGGCAACTGAGTAAAGATAAAGCGAATACGCCGAACCTTGTTCACAGCAATGTTCGTGGCCCGAACTGTTATCACTAGGAGAAAGGATATGAACGCACTCAATGACCAACTAAGAACCCTGCGCTTGAGCCATGCGGCGAAAGCGTTAGAGCAKCAACAAGAGCAACTGACCACCTACGCAGAGCTGGACTTCGAGGAGCGGTTAAGCTTGCTCCTGGAGAGTGAAATCTTGAACCGTAATCAGAGCAAAATCCAACGCTTGAAGCGACAAGCAAAGCTGAGAGTGGATGCCCAGCCGAGCCAACTCATCTACAAAGAGGGACKAAATCTCAATCGTAAACAGATGAGCGAACTGCTAACAGGCAGTTATCTGCACAAGCATCAGAATATCTTGATCACAGGCCCAACAGGTGCTGGCAAAACCTATCTTGGTTGTGCTCTGGCAACCAGTGCCTGCGACCAACAGCAAACCGTCAGGTACTACCGATTAACTCGCTTGCTTGATGATCTGACCGCAGGTCGTCTGGATGGTAGCTATCAAAAACAACTTCAGTCGCTGGCTAAGAAAGGCTTACTACTCCTCGACGACTGGGGGATGGAAAAACTGACTCAAGAACATGCTGGTCACTTGTTAGAAGTGCTTGAAGACCGTTACCAAAACAGCAGCACAATCGTCATCAGCCAGTTACCAGTAAAAGAGTGGTACAACATGATCGGCAACGCTACTGTCGCTGACGCTCTAATGGATCGTCTAGTTCACAATAGTCATCGAATAGAACTGGGAGGTGAATCAATGAGAAAACTGGCGCAATCCGAACACTTAGAGTAAAAATAGGGAAAGAGAAAAAGTGCTGGTTCAGGTGTTCGGAATAAACCGAAACAAGCGTTCGCAATCACCGAAATACGCA